>ASZJ01000029.1 GCA_000416275.1 Osedax symbiont Rs1 | reverse complement strand
GGACTAAAACCCTGTCAAGAGAAAATGATTTATATTGACGTTCTGCCCCGAGTTATTGAGAAGTTACAAAATATCATCTTTAGCCTAAATCCGTGGCTTCAAAGTGAACACAGGGTGAGGCATATTAGTTTTACAGTAAAATTAACAACTTACGATATACGACATAGTGAAGCCACGGACTCAGGCTTGAGCTAATAAAATGGTTTTGTACAAGAAAGGCAACGCTATACTTGAACGAAAAACAAGCTATACTTTATTTGAATTGTTGTAACTTTTAGCTGGTATCTTAAGTATAACATTTTGCTTATAAACAAATTTGAGCCATAGCTCATTATTTTAAAGTGCTATAACATTCAACATCAATAATAATTTTATAATTCGTTTTAACATTCCAAGGATTGAATAATGAAAGTGTCGCATAAAGTTGTACTCATTTCTTCTGCTATTGTAGTTATAACCTTTACCTTATTTTCTTGGGTGCAATACAATTCTGTTAAGAGCACTCTCCACCAAAAGGCTGTTAGCAACGTAGCGGAAACCTCAAAAGTCATCGCCAGTAAAATATCCCTATGGCTGAATGGTAAATTATCCCTAATAGACATGGTGGCCAAAACAATCGATGTGGATTTCAGTCCTGAAAACATGCAAAAAGCATTCGACAATCCAATTTTAGCAGATAACTTTATACTAATGTTTGGTGGCTTGCATACAGATGGCAAACCAATAACCAACGATCCGACATGGGCGCCTGAAGGCTGGGATGCGCGCAAAAGACCTTGGTATAATGTAGCAAAAGAGAACAACAAAGCTACGCTAACCGCTCCGTATGAAGACGCTTCGACCAAAGAGCTGCTAATTTCTGCCGTCGCAAACGTAGCAGATAAAGGTACTTTCAAAGGTGCATTTGGCGGAGATTTGAGCCTCAAAACCATATCCGAAGCTATCAATAGCGTAAACTTCAATAATACTGGCCATGCTTTTCTAATCAGTGCAGACGGTAATATTATTTCCCACCCCGACATCACGCTTAACGGAAAATCGCTAGCTGATGCATTTGGTCAATATCCCCCCCAAATCAGTGCCGACCTGCAAGAAACAGAGTTCGATGGAAAAACGGTACTAACATCATTCCAACCTTTGACTGAATTAAAAGGCTCACAATGGTTTATCGGAGTCGCCCTGCAAAAAGACAAAGTATATAAACAAGCCACTGCTTTTGGCCTTGCTGCGATTGTAGGTACTTTAATCAGCGTTTTACTTTCTGCAATAGGATTATTTTTAACCATGCGCTCACTTTTCAAGCCACTGGAAGAGCTGCAAAAGTCATTAATTGAAATAAATAGTGGTGATGGAGACTTAACTAAGCGTTTAGCGACTTCTACAAAAGATGAATTTGGTGCGGTGTCCAACGACTTTAACCAGTTTGTTCAATACTTACAAAACATTATTATTGATGTAAAAAGAATCTCGATAGATATTAGTAGTAATACTTCGCAAAGCTCCTCAGCGGCTGCTAAAACAGCAGACGACCTGATAGTACAACTTGATGAATTAGACATGCTGTCGGCGGCAATTAATCAGATGTCGTACTCAGCTCAAGAAGTAGCTAGCAATGCGGATAAAGCGGCAGAAGCCGCCAAAAAAGCTGATACAGCGGCAAGTAAAGGCTCCGCTATTGTCACCCAAACGTCGCAGTCCATCGCCCAACTAGTTGAAGAGATGGACCAAACGGTGATTACCGTTAATCAGTTGGAAAAGTACAGCGATGACATAGAGTCAGTGTTGACATCTATTACTAGTATTGCTCAACAGACCAACTTATTAGCACTAAACGCCGCAATAGAAGCTGCACGTGCCGGTGATATGGGCCGAGGCTTCGCAGTAGTTGCCGATGAAGTACGCGCCCTTGCCGCCCGCACTCAGCAATCCACTAACGAGACAAGCTTGATTATAGAGCAGCTGCAAAACGGAGTTAAAGAGGCCGCTGATAAAATTGAACTAAGCAGATCTCATGCCAATAAAACCAATGAAGACTCCTCTCGAGCAGATGATATTCTAAAAGATATCCAATGCTCAATTTCCGAGATTAGCGACACAACTATTGCCATAGCAACGGCAGCTAATCAACAGAGCTCTACCAGTGAAGAAATTAATCGCAATGCCACCACCATACGTGACATCTGTCAAAATGTATCAAGCCAAGCACAGGGGCAATCTGAATTGTGTGCCACAATGGTTCATTTCACGGAAGAGCAAGATAAAGTATTACAAAAGTTTAAAGTTTAAAGGGTATATCAGCTAGTTTTCACCGATAAAGGAGGTTGAAACGAGTGCGTTTCAACCTTGCCGATAAAGACTGGCTTATTGCCAATTATCTGAAACTTAGCTGTAGCGGCGTTAGCAGGGCATAAGTTATGCACAGTGCCAGGCTATGAAAATCACACTAGGAAACCCCAGAACAGCATAGCTGCGCCGTTGAGTAATGACTAAAGCTAGGTCTGAAAAATTGGCACTCCCTGCATGCTTGCAGGGACAAACTCGCACTTATCTGCCTACTAGTGCGCAGAGAAACTGGTACGCTACGCGTCAGCAACCCCCGCCTTAATTCACCCTCCAGTCCGCCAAGGCCGATTAACTTATGTAGAGCTTCCCCAATCGACTGTAGCTAAGTCTCACCCGCCTCCCGCTTCAGATGATTTTGTAATTAAGACGACAGCCACCGGTATATTACTGGTCTTGCGAAAGCCGCATCAATTTCTCTACTCGCCGCGCAACATGGATAGCTAAGTGTCTATCTCCTCGGTCATAAATGTTGATCGGGACTGGTTATTGCGCAGCTGCTCTCTCTCGCAGAACTAAGCTCTTAGTTTATCTACAGGCAATATACCGGACTTGTTCAGAACATACTTAAGTGATGCCGATGAAGTTTATTGCGGCATACCAATTAACTCTTCACCCTTAAATGCTGACATGCTGCATTTTTGGAGACGATTTTATCGACCATAAAAGTTTAATTATTCTGCAGAACCCTATCCTCGGTCAGCCTCTTGCAGACTAACCGGGAACAGACTTATCTACTGCTAGCAACTTAATCTAGCGGCAGATTTGTCGGCGGTAAAAAAGCCACTAGAAGTTTAGAGAGATATCTCTGTGGGACGATAGGCAGCCGGCAATACTTTTCGCCTGCGCCAGCGAGAGCCTCTCCTGCAATCGAACTCCTATAGTCATTTTAATCGCCTCGTCATAGGCAATTATTTGCGGCAGCAGTTTACTCTCGCCGGCGCGTCGCCAAATCAACTCCGCTTTAAATAGAGCCACCGCCGCCTCAAACTCAGCTATTGCCTTGTCTACTTTGACCTTTTTTAGCGCTCGGCGCGCTTTGGACAACTTGCTTTTAATCGCGCTAGTGGCATTAATACTACCCAATTGTCGCTCTACATTTTTGATGATTTGCATCGCCGGCTTGGCCTCAGCTTTTGAGGTTACTCCGCTAATCACCGACTTTAAAGCGAAAATTGAGTTTTCCAAGGCAGCCAGCTCATCGACTGCTGCAATGGTTTTCCTTATCTCAATGATCGGTTCATAGGCGGCGTCGGCGTTGTTGCGATACTTCCTACGCGCCTTATTCAGAGCATCAGCAAAGCCGACAAACTTAGCCCGTTCAGCCTTCCACTGCGCTGGAATTTCAGATTCTAACTCGAGCAATTGCTTTTGCAGCTCTATATTTTCCAGCTTAAGCTCAGCGACCATTTCATCTTGAGTATCATCACCTTTAGCTCTCGATATTTGGGTAAGATTAGTTTTTAACTTCTTATCCAAACGCCGCATTGCCTTTTGCGTAAATCGCACTTGTACATGTAGCGGCCTATAGCCGGGAGAAAATTCAGCTAGGGCTATTTCAGCTGCTTTAATTTTTGCGACTAACTCGAAGGTGGCTGCGGCTTTATCAAAACTCTCCGCTAACACTTGCTGCTGTTTTTTCGGTAGATAACTGAGATCTATCGACTTGGCAGTATGAATACTAGCGCGCAGCGCATCCCCTATCGATTGATACTCGGCAAAGACAAAGGATTCCAAGCACTGCTGAATCCGTGGATTCATTGGCGGCGGAGCTGTCTCTGATGTTAGCGCAGTTCGATTCGGTAAGTAGTTAACCAGCGGCGGAAAGAATCCGGCAATGATTAAAGCGACGATCTGTAAACCAATAAAGGCAATCGCCCCTTTATAAATATCTAAGGTCTTGACTATTTTGGGGACTACTCCCCTTAAATAGAACAGCGCGAAGCCGAAGGGAGGGGTTAAGAAAGAGGTTTGAATATTGAGACCTATCATCACTCCCAGCCAAACCGCAGTGATGTTAGCACCGGGATCTGCCAGCAGAATTGGTGCGACAATTGGCACCACCACAACCGCAATTTCAATAAAGTCTAAGAAGAATCCCAGTAGGAAAATAACGATCATGACCACAATAAATTGGGTCCAAAATCCACCGGGCAAGCCGGTTAAAAACTCTTTGACTAAATGCTCGCCACCGAAACCGCGAAAAGCAGTCGTCAGCATCGCGGCACCAATCAAGATAATGAACACCATTGAGGTGGTCTTAGCGGTTTGGATCATCACTTCTTGCAGCGTATTATCAATTTTATAAGTACGCCAAGTACTCCAAAATACCGCGATTAATAATGCCACAACCGCGATCACCGCCAACATTACCCCGAACTCATCTTCGGCGGTTTTAATATTTTTAATATTCAGGTCATAATTATTGACTACAAAGCCAATCGCAACAATCGATATCATTGCCAAAATAGCAGGATAATAGCGGTTCTTTTGCTTGCCGACTAAGCGATAGCCGCCCATTATCATAGCGCCGACAGCACCAATAGCCCCGGCTTGGTTAACGGTTGCCACTCCTAAAATAATCGATCCTAATACAATCAGAATCAGCCCTAGAGGTGGCACTAAAGCAAATAAAACGGTCTTTAAGAATTTGCCGTCGTAGGCTCCTTCAAATGGCACTGGTGGTGCAGACTCCGGCTTTATTAAAGCCGTGATTAAAATATAGGCTATATATAAGCTAACTAAGATTAAGCCGGGTACCATGGCCCCCATAAACATATCACCTGCGCTCGCTGAGGCTATGTCAAAAGTTGAGGGCATGGTCATTTCACCGGTAATTTCTTTATAGTCAGCTTTGCGAATGGTCGCCGCCTGGTCTGCGGCGCTAGAGAGCTGATCGGCTAATATAATCAGCACTATCGATGGCGGGATAATTTGCCCCAGAGTCCCTGAGGCACAGATAATTCCCGATGCCAATGGCTTGGAGTAGTTGTTACGCAACATGGCGGGCATCGAAATCAGCCCCATTGCGATCACTGTCGCACCGACAATACCTGTAGTCGCCGCCAGCAGAGCGCCGACGATAACCACGGAAATACCTAAACCGCCGGGGATAGGCCCAAACAGTTGCGCCATTGCCACCAGCAAATCTTCGGCGATTTTTGAACGCTGCAGCATGATCCCCATAAAAATAAACAGCGGAATCGCTATTAAGGTATCTCGCTCCACATCCCAATATAAACTTCGGATATTGGTGACACCGGCACTGAGCCATTGAACGGGGCCTCCCTGCGCAAAATACGCGTCGGGATTACCGGCAAATAACCAGCCGCACAAAGCGGCCAGCGCCACAGCTAGAATAGCAGACCCGGGCAGTGCGAAAGCTACCGGAAAGCCAGAGGTTAGTGCGATAATCAATAGCGCCACTAACAACAGAAGGAAAAACAATTCCATGAAATACTACCCTTTATATTATATTTTTAGCTAAATCCGTGGTTTCAAACCTGATTTTTTTAACTCACAGTGTATTCACTGCCTCAGGTTTTAGTAAGAAGGTACTGTCGTTGGATTTTTCAGTTCAGGTTCGTCTCGTATATCGGCAATATTACTCAGTAAATAACTGCTGAACTGCACCAGCATTGAAAGTGAAAATATCACTAAATACGCGACCATCAGATATTTTACGTAGAGACCGTAACCACTTTGGGAAATTTCAAAGCTAAATATCGGACTGTTGATGCTATGCCCTTTACCCCACATTCCCATCGTTAAAATAATCCAGCACAGCGGCATACCTAGTAATATCACACCAAATATATTAGACCATGCTTTGGCTTTCTTACTTAAGCTTGCATACAGCACATCGACCCGAACGTGACCTTCAGTTACCAGCGTGTAAGAACTGGCGAATAAGAATAGAGCGGCGTACCAAAAGCGTACCAAATCTCCCATAAAAGCCTGTTCGTAAGAAAATATAAATCTCAGTAACACAATGTAAAACTCGGCAAATACAACCAGTAATGCTAGCCAGGTAAAGCCCAGCGAACGGCTAAATGCCGCGATCACTAGCGCGATGCCAATCAGTGGGTAGTGTACGTATAAGCCCCTCTCCTTGGGTCTACCCAATGAATCGATCGTCTCAGTGTCGAAAAAATAATGTAACAGGTTTTCGACCCGTAAAAATGAGATAGTCATATCGACGATCCCTACCAGCAGCACCGCCCAAAATGCGGCGCGAATAATATATCTGGCGAATGACGACCAAGTTTGTGCATCCACTCTCAATTGACGATTTGGCGTGAGTGCAATAAAACTTGCCACCAACATCACCGCAAATACATAGCTTAGCGTCTGCCACCAGCCCAGTTGCATCGCCTCAGCAGTGAGTGCTTTTCTAGGGGCATCTAAGCCGAACCACTGCAGTTGAGACAAGTATTCCAACATACTCGGCCACTTTAGCCCGTAGGTAAGATAAACATTCAGTAGAAACACCAATGCTATAGTAACCACAGAGCCCGCTACTAAGCGATAAAGTTTATCTTGTAGGCTGCATCTTTGCAGCGATGTGTGTGACGAAGTATCACTGTTATTAGTGCCTTCATCAGAAAGTGTGACAGAATTATTCATAGTTTAGCGCCGGCTATTACAAAATTAAACGTTAGCTATACAAGCTAATTACCAATTATCAATTACCTGAATCAGTGATTTCACAGCACCACCAACACAAGTTCTTGAATCTACCTCAGTTAGAAAAATACTCTCTGAGCCTTATCATAGGCACAGTTAAAGTATTTCATCGCCTGAGCAAAAACAATACTTTACTCTCTGGATTCACTGTTAAAGCCACGGATTCAGGTATTATAAACATCTAGTGACTCTATAAGTTAAATAGTTTCTAGGAATGACATTAAAACAGACTAAAGATGGGAATATTCTAAAACCTGAATCCGTGACTTCAAAGTGAATACAGAGTGTAAGATATTGGTTCTACAGTGGAATTGAAAAATATTAGCTGCACCCGTAGGTTCAGCGGGTATTTTTCTAACCGCTGTAGAATCAAGAGCTTGCGCTATGTGGTGCTGTGAAGTCACTGATTCAGGTAAAAGAAAAGAGGCCTCTATTACTGAATCAGCTGTGGATTGATTAAGAATACTCTCAACTTTAAAATCGATAAAAAACACTGCTGGAAAATAAAAATACGGGAAAAAAATCCCGTATTTTTAAACAGCGCTATTACAGATCTAGTACGCGGTTGCGTTGACGAACATAAGCTTGATCAGAAAGTTTTGCCCAAGCGCCAACACTACTACGTGCCGCTACGAAACTCTCGTGGATACGATTCGCTAGGTCACTGTGCGATTTAACGGTTTCGAATACTTCATCGGCAGCTTCACCAAAGGCATCGTAAATATCATCGTTAAATTCACGCACTTTAACACCTTGCTCATTGATTAGCTTTTCAAGATACTCGCCATTCTTCGCATTGTATTCGGACATCATTACGTCATTTTCCATCGATGACGCAGCTTCAATCATCAATTGATCAGCTTTAGACAGAGTATTCCACCACTCGTTATTCATGCCTATTGCCAACATCGCACCTGGCTCATGCATTCCTGGGAAATAGTAGTACTTAGCCGCTTCATAGAACTTCATCACACTATCATTCCACGGGCCAACCCACTCAGTGGCATCGATTGCACCTGAAATAAGGTTTTCATATATTTGCCCGCCAGGTAGTGATACTGGCGATCCACCAAGCTTAGCTAAAACATCGCCGCCCAAACCAGGCATACGCATTTTCAAGCCTTTGAAGTCATCGACTGAATTCATCTCTTTGCGGAACCAACCACCCATCTGCACGCCGGTATTACCGCACATTAAGCCTTTTAGCCCATATTCTGCAGAGAGTTCATCCCATAGCTGCTGCCCGCCGCCGAAGCGAATCCAAGCATTCATTTCAGTATAAGTTAAGCCGAAGGGCACAGAGGTGAAATATGCAAATCCTGGGTGCTTCCCTTTCCAGTAGTACTCGGCAGCATGGTACATTTGAGCGTTGCCTGATGCTACTTCATCAAAAGAATCGAATGCTTTAACTCTTTCATTGGCGGCAAAATAATTGACCACAATACGGCCATCACTCATAGCAGTTAAGCGCTCTGCGAAACGTTGCGCACCCGTTCCCAAACCCGGAAAATCTCTTGGCCAAGTAGCGACCATATTAATTTCCAAACGCTCTTTAGCGATAGCTGGAGCAGAAATAGTAGCTGCCGCGGCAACGCCACCTAATCCTACTAAACCTGTTTTCAAAAGATCACGTCTTTTCATGAAGACTAACTCCTAATTATTATTGTTTATTGATGACGATTTATTGCCGGTAAGATGAGTGCTAAACGCAGCCATCTCACCCTCAAAAGTTGCATCAGTACAGCAGAATTATCATACAGAGTAAATTAGTTTTTTAAATAAACTTCATAGTGTTTTTTATAACTGACCAGTAAACCTACAATAACAAACACTATGTGGTGCAGTGAAGTCACTGATTCAGGTTTTATATATCAAGGTGCCTTTAAAGCTAGCTCATTATCAAATATCCTCCACTCAACGCGGTCATAAAAAGTGTAGCAATAATGGCCCGTTCAACATTTTTAAACAATCGGATGCTCTACCGGTCAAACTGAATATTGGACTCTAATGACTGCTGAGTTAACTGAGTTAGCTGGTTGTCTGTTGTCTGTTGTCTGCTGTCTGCTGTCTGCTGTCTGCTGTCTGCTCACTCTAACCTATGCAACTAGAGGGACAACCTAAAGGGATAACGAAGAGACGAATGCCGCAAAGGTCGAAAAAGATCGCGTAGTAAGAGCCGCCCCTCGAAAAAGGGGCAGTTGAGATTAGAAATTTGGTGCGATAAAAGTAGAGTTTTGCTCAGCTAATGGTGCTAAATCATGCATGTTCCTAACAATAAAATTTAATCCAGTTTTGTAGGCAACATCACTGTCATTACTAATCCAGACCCGCACCACAATAGTGGTTGCCTCCCCTTGCTTGACCATAAAATATGGCCGACTAGTGATTTTAAAATCAGTGTTAGGCTGAATATCTAACCTGAAATTCTCACTTTGACTGCCTTTATTGGTAATGTTAATCGTATAAGTGTTTTCAATGCCATTAGCGACCTTTTGATACAACACCCCACTTCTATCCCTGACCACATCGACACTTAATGGCGCTCGGCTGAGAATTGAGTAGAAAAACGCACTGCAAATAAGCAGCGTTAGCACGCCCCACAATATAGTTTTCGGTCGCAGCCAAATAGCTTGACGATTATTTGGCTCAGCCTGAGAGGAGAAGCGAATTAAATCAGCCTCAAAACCCATTTTTTGCATCACAGTATTACACGCATCAACACACAAACCACAGTCAATACAAGGGTATTGCAGTCCATCTCGAATATCTATATCGACCGGACAAACCTGTACACACAAAGAGCAATCAACACAGTCTCCCAATCCCTCACTGACTTTATTATCGCCTTGTTTGCGCTTGCCACGCGCCTCACCGCGCTGTGCATCATATGTAACTACTAGCGTATCTTTTGTGTACATCACCGCTTGAAATCTCGCGTACGGACACATATGCATACAGACCTTCTCTCTCAACCAGCCGGCATTAAGGTAGGTACCTAACACAAAAACTATGATCCAACTAACCGCGATATAATGAATACTGAAGTTCAGAGTGTCGCTCACTAGCGGCTGAATCTCATAGAAATAGCCGACGAAAGTATAGGCAGTTATCAGCGACATAAGCACCCATAGCAAGTGCTTACTGCTCTTGCGGATGATTTTATTCGCCGACCAGCTTTGTTTATCCAACTTAATACGTTTGTTTCTATCTCCCTCGCATTTCTCCTCTATCCATATAAATATAAAGGTCCACACTGTCTGTGGACAGGCGAAGCCACACCAAGCCCTGCCGACAACTAGTGTGGCGACGATCAACAAAAAAGCGGCCAAAACTAATAATTCAACTAAATATACCGCATCTTGCGGCCAAAAAGTCATCGCGAAAATATGAAATTGTTGCTGCTGTAAATCAAAGAGCACCGCTGGACGCCCCTCTATTTCCAACCACGGGATTAGAAAAAAGGCCAGCATCAAAAAATAGCTTAAATATTTTCGCAATCGTTGAAAATATCCCTGGGTACTTTTAGTGTAAATCTTGCCATTATAAATATCGGCAGAAAACATATTTGGCGGATTCGAGTACTTGGTAGATTTTCGATTACTCACCTTAGTACTCAGATCTCGCAGTGGCGAGTAGATTTTTGGGGCATGAGTAACGCTTTCAATAACATTGTAAAGAGGGATTTTTTTAGACATAAGCTAACCTTCAAACTAATTTTTCTAACCTTTACTGCTGCACTGAGGTTAAGAAAAATAGTGGTAGAATCGAGTTAGGCATAGTTTAAAGAAAGCTAAAAACCGGTACAGATACAAATATATATATATTTGTATGCACAGATGATAAATAATGGCCTCTGTACTTATAATTTTTAGGCGATCTGTACCTATGACAACATACTTGTATCATCAGCTAGAACAGCAACTGCGCCTAAAAATTAGCAGTGGACAACTCGCTGCACAGAGTAAATTACCCTCTATAAGAGTGATGTGCTTAGAAGCTGAGGTTTCTAAATCAACCGTGATTACCGCTTACAGCCGCTTAGAAGCCGAAGGCTTAATCGAGGCGCGCAGCAAATCCGGCTATTATGTCTGCGCCAAAGGCCGCCAAAGTGAGCACCAATTAAAAACCCCGGCGACCAGTAATCCAGCCAGCGCTCCTAAACTTATCTCGCGCACCCAAGTGATGCTCGACCTGATGAAACGCGGCGCAGCTTTTGACTTACTCTCCAGTAGCCAACCGGATCCCCACAACATATTCCTCAGGCGCTGTCTTTCAAAAGCGCTGCGCAGTCAAAGTGGTAATGAACAACACTATTACGACCAGCCTCAAGGAGACGAGTTTCTTAGAATACAACTGGCAAAAGTCATCAATCAAGGGGGTGGAAACATCACCTGTGATCAAGTTATTGTCTCTAACGGCTGCCAACATTCACTATTAATGGCACTGATGGTAGCAACTGAACCAAACGATGTGGTCGCTATAGAATCACCCGGATTTTATGGTGCTTTACAACTTCTTGAAGTACTAGGTCGTAGAGTATTGGAAATTCCCAGCTCAGTTGTTGACGGCATTAGCCCCGACGCACTGCGCTTAGCGGCAGATCACTGGAACATAAAGGCATTAATTGTCTCCCCTAGCTACACAACACCGACCGGTGCCTGTATGCCGAACCACAATAAACAGCAGATATTACAGCTGGCCGAGCAGCATCAGTTCTGCATCATCGAAGATGACATCTATGCAGGGCTGCACTTTACCTCCCAGCGACCCAGCACGATTTACTCTGATGATAAAACCGGCTCAGTGATTCTCTGCTCCTCATTTTCAAAGAGCCTCTCAAGGGACTTGCGAATCGGCTGGATAGTCTCAAAAAAATACCACCAGCAAATCTTGGCCTTAAAAGTCGCAACATCTATGGCCAGCGGTATTAGTCAACAACAGGGGGTCGCTAGTTTCATAGCCCAGGGCGGGTTAGATAAGCACTTAAAATTACGCCGCCAGCAGCTGGCACTCCAAAGAGATCAAATGCTGTATTTGATCCAGCAACATCTACCTATGGTCCAAAGCATTAGCCGACCGACGGGAGGAATGGTGGCATGGGTAGAGTTGGAAAGTAATATCAACACTCTACATCTGTATCATCAAGCCAAGGAAAAAGGGTTAACTATTACCCCTGGCAGCCTTTTTGGTGCTCAAGATACCTACCAACACTATTTACGCTTAAGCTTTGCCCACCCTTGGACAGCCCCGCGGATAGAAGCTTGTAAAGTATTGGCGACTCTGATTGCTAAACATTAACAGCATGGCGCTGCAAGCTTCTTATCCACTGCTACTTTAAAAGCCAAGTTGTTGAGTCTATAATAGTTTTTTAACCCTCTTAATGAAGCGTCAACACATGAAAAAAGTAGCTATAGTCACCGGAGGCTCTAAAGGTATTGGCCTTGCCATCGTTAAATTATTCATCGAAAAAGAATACACCGTCTATAACTTAGATATAAGCGCCTCCTCAGTAGCTAAGCATATCTATTGTGATATGAGTGAGTTCAGCCAAGTTCAGGCGGCAATAAAACAAGTGATCGATCAAGAAAAGCAGTTAGATGTATTAATTTGCAACGCCGGCATCCACTTATCCGCCACTATCGAAGAGACCTCAGAGCAGGACTTTGATCGGTTATTTTCGATCAACGTAAAAGGTGCCTACGCAGCAATCCAAGCCAGTTTAGGCGTCATGAAAGCGCAAAACAAAGGCTCGATCGTGATGATAGCCTCCGACCAAGCGGTGATTGGCAAACAGCATTCTTTTGCCTACAACTTGTCTAAACACGCCCTGGTTTCTATCTGCAAAACCACCGCTTTAGACTATGCAGCCAATAACATCAGAGTGAATGCCGTTTGTCCCGGCACTATAGAAACCCCGCTGTACCACACCGCTATAGACAAGTACTGCCAAGAATCTGGGGCAGACAAACAGCAGATACATGGCGAAGAAGCCGCTTTACAACCCCTTGGCCGTGTCGGACAACCTGAAGAAGTGGCTGAACTGGTCTATTTCATAGCGGGTGATAAAGCCGCTTTTATCACCGGCAGTTTACAGATGATTGACGGCGGATATACCACGGGCTAAATTGATGAAAATTATTGATCCACACCTGCATTTGTTTGATTTGTCACTGGGAGACTACAGCTGGCTGCAAGCGAAAAACCCACCATACTGGCCGGACAAGCAGCTGATAAATCGTAATTTCTCGATCGCCGACTTGCACTTGCCAGCACCTTTTGCACACGCGGCATTTGTCCATATTGAAGCGGGATTCAACAATAGTCAGCCCTGGCTAGAAATCGAATGGCTCGAGCGTCAATGCCTCCAAGAGCCAGTGGATAACACTCAGCCCTTGCCGGCAACAACAGCGAAGCAAATCACACCCAGCATGAAAACGATCGCCTGCATTGATTTACAGCAGTCGACTGCCAGCTTTGCTGAACAGATAGTCAAGCTCTCTCAGTATCGCTCGATTGCCGGCTTTCGGCACATTTTAGATGAGCACGCCTCTGAGTTACTGCAAAATAGCCAAGTACAGCAAAACTTACACTACCTTAGTGAGAGCGGTTTTATTTTTGAGTGCCAGTTAGATGGCGCTGACTCAGCGGCCATTGAGCAGCTCTGCCGATTACTTGCAAGGACTCCAAGGTTGAAAATAATCATCAACCATGCCGCTTTCCCCTCGCTAGATGCCGAATCTTTTATCACTTGGCAAGCCAATATGCAAAAGCTCGCGTCCTTTAGCAATCTATACATCAAAGCTTCTGGCTGGGAAATGTTCAACAGAGCATACGACAGCCACCAAATCGAAACCATTGTCACTCTATTAATCGGCTATTTCTCACTGCAGAGAGTCATGCTGGCCAGTAATTTTCCACTGTGCTTGTTCAGTTGCTCTTACACCCAACTGTGGCAGACTTACTGGCAATTAGCTTTTAGCGAGCCACAAAAAAGGGCGCTGATGTACGATAATGCTCGATGTTTTTATCAGTTTTAGCTCTGAGCAGTACCCTATAAAGTAGCACCGTATAAAAGTGTTATATTGAGGCCTGTGCATAACGTGACCAGAGCAATTATCATACCCTCTGGGTAAGTTATTGAGCCCTCAACCCAGCCATTAAAACACCGATAGGATGCCTACTTTGAAAAACCATAAACTACATACAGATACCATTCTTGCCACAGGCTTAGGTTTTATCGACGAGCAGCACCTCGGTGTTATTCCCGGTATTTTCCCCAGCACTACTTTCGAGCGCTCAGCAGATAACACTTACCCTCAGGGAAGAGTGTACACCCGCGACCACAATCCAAATTATCAACAGCCCGAACAAGTGTTAACCGCGTTAGAAAAAGGCGCGGCGGCGATGCTCTTCTCCTCCGGTATGTCGGCGGCAACTTGTGTGTTTATGTCCCTTAAGCCGGGAGATCATGTGGTGGTGCCTAAAATTATATACTGGTCACTGCGCAACTGGTTATTAACTTTTGCCAAAGACTGGGGCATAGAGACAAGCTTTGTCGAAAACGGCAATCTCGATAGCGTTAACGCGGCCGTTATTCCCGGAAAAACTAAACTTTTGTGGCTTGAAACACCCGCTAACCCAACGTGGGAAATTGAAGATATCGCCGTTTGGGCCGAGATAGCACATCGCATTGGCGCCCGCTTAGCGGTCGATAACACCATCGCCTCTCCTATTTTATGTAACCCACTGACACTGGGCGCCGACCTTGTTATGCACTCCGCCACTAAATACCTCAATGGACATTCTGATGTATTAGCGGGGGCTTTAGTCTGTCGGCAAGATGATCGACACTGGCAAAAAATGCGCGGCATTCGCGCCGCTGGCGGTGCCGTATTAGGGCCTTTCGAAGCTTGGTTATTAATGCGTGGGATGCGCACTTTAGCGCTGCGAGTTAAACAGTCATCAGCCAATGCCCTCGCATTTGCCAAAGCCTTTGAAAACCATCCGGCAATCAAGCAAGTCCTCTATCCAGGTTTAATAAGCTTTAAAGGTCACCAACTGGCAAAAAAACAAATGCAGGGAGGTTTTGGCGGCATGTTGAGCATCCGTATTAAACAAGGTGAAACAGCAGCGATTAAAGTCGCCGCTAATTTACAAATAATCAAGCGCGCCACTTCACTGGGTGGAGTTGAGAGTTTAGTCGAGCACCGAGCGAGTGTCGAAGGCCCTAACACACCCTGCCCAACAGACCTGCTGCGCATATCAATTGGCATTGAAAATGTAGATGACCTAATTGCCGACCTGCAACAAGCTTTAAGCAGTTTGGATGTTTCTTAATCTCAAAACTAATAGCGGCAGCCAATGCAGTAACTGCCACCCTGCCTCGCTCCCAAAAAACGACTCACCCCCTATCAATTTTTAATATAACTTTGTCGTCACAGCGACCATAGCTGGAACTTGGCGACAGTGCTACTATTCGGCCACTTAATTAGAGACTCTCTCTCCCCCAAGCTGCTGTCGATCCTGAAGATATGCAGTTTCAGTGGGTAATTTTCTAGCCGCTATACAATCAAGTGCTTGCGCTATGTGCTGCAGTGAAGTCACTGACTCAGTGTTAAAGCTTTGTACTGTAAAGAGACCTTTGCATAACGTTGCGAGCGAAGATAAGACAAGGCAAAAAATGGCGAAATAGCGGAGTCAGTGTGCCCCTTACTTTGGGTATAGTATGCCCCTGTTTATGGGTATTACTGGTGTAAATGAGCATATTGAGCCGGTTTTTAACGCCGTATTACCGAGCGCAGTAGTTATGCAAAGGTCTCGTAAAGTATTTGTAGCGATAACAGCAGCCGCTATTGTGTACAATGCCCCTGCTAATTAATTTAACACCCAATCACCAACTATATTTTAGGAGCTAAAAATGCAAACTATTCACTGGATAGGAACCGGCCTTTCTGCCATTCCTGGGTTGCGTCGCCTGATAGAACTCGACTACCGAGTAAAAGTTTACAATCGTTCAGTGGATAAAGCGCAACAGGCAATTGCAGGGCTTACACCTGCAGCAGTGCTTAAATTTGATATTGAAACCTTTGCAGAACAAATTAGCGCCAACGATATCGTGGTATCAATGCTACCTGGCGATTTTCATGTACCGCTCGCCAATATTTGCTTAACCGAAGCGGCCCACTTTGTCTCTAGCTCTTACATTTCAGAGGAGATGCGCGCCCTGAGTGACTCGGCTAAAGCCGCCAAATTGTGCTTCGTCAATGAAGTCGGCCTAGACCCTGGATTAGATCACAGTATGGCCCATGCTCTGATCGCTAATTATAGCCAATCTGCAGAATTCGACAAAAGCAATCAGCATTCATTCACCAGCTATTGCGGTGGACTTAGCGAAGTGCCGAATGACTTTTGCTATAAATTTAGCTGGTCTCCCGCTGGCGTGTTACGCGCTCTAAAAAGTACCTCAGTAAGTATTCTAGATGGCGAAGAATATACGGTCACTGAACCTTGGAACGCCGTTGATCAATTTCCCTTAAGCACTGCTTGGGGTTCAGAAACCTTTGAAGTATACCCAAATAGAGATTCTCGCCCATTTATCGCTCAGTACCACATGGATGACGACTGGAACATAAAACAGTTCGTACGCGGCACGTTGCGCTATCAGGGATGGACCAAAGCATGGCAACCGATTTTCAAAAAAATTGCCCAGGGAATTAGCGAGCCACAACTTAAAAGTCTGAGTGATGAGCTATGGAATAAACACGCTATAGCAGAGGGGGAATCTGACAGAGTTGTGTTGGTAGTCACGCTAAAGAGCGAGCAGAACGATAAGCTGGTGTGGCACAAAAGCTATGTGCTAGATGCTATTGGTGATGAGGCGGGTTCAGCCATGGCCAAACTGGTATCTATTCCGGTCAGCCTAGCGGTAGAAGCGGTGATCAACAACGAATTGCCAACGGGCGTTAGCGCCGCGCCAGACAAGCCTGAGCTAGTCGAGCGCTGGTTAAACTTGGCGAAAAGTATGACTGAAAAATATGCAGTGATCGATCACCTCGCTTAACCAGCGATACCAGCTGATCGCGGCCAATCAATTTTCATTGCTTGGCCGCGATCAGCTTACTCAATAAAGCCATCTGCCTTACTTAATCACCATTCTCGGTGAGCGCATCACAACTTCATCATTTAGCTCTATCCCAAGCCCCGGAGTCTCAGAGACAGTAAACTGTCCATTTACCGGCTGTGGATCTTGAATACACAATTCACGGTTCCACGCTTTGATCGCATAAGTATGGTGTTCATGAATGAGGAAGTTTGGAATAGCAGTCTCTAAATGCAGTGCCGCTGCTGTGGCAACTGGCCCACCACAGACATGTGCCTGAATACGAATATCAAAGACATCAGCGTAATCACAAACTTTCTTCGCCTCGGTGAAACCACCACACAGACCGATATCTGGCTGTAAAACATCAATACTTTGATCTTCAAAATATGGCCGTACCTGCCAGCGGTTATACAATCTCTCCCCTCCGGCAATCGGCACGTTTACTTTATCGGACACTTTTTTGTGCAGCGAGTGATTCAAGTAATTAACCGGCTCCTCATAAAACATGCAGTCAAACTCTTCGGCCAATTTACCTAACTGAATAGCCGTAGTGACGCCTGGCAGTGAATGGCACTCAAAAATAATGTCCACTTCATCCCCGACCGCATCTCTGATCGCCGCGAGGCGAGAGCGATACAGTTTCATTTCTCCTCTGGAGATAATTTTGGTTCTATCGTAGTAAGTATTTCCGTCTTTATCGTACATGATAGGATCAACTTTTACCGCGTCATAACCTTCTGCCACGGCCTTCAAAGCCGCTTCTGCATATTGCTCAGGCTGTGAGAGCGCTTTAAATTCAACGTCCCAATCAAATTGCAACTGCGATGCGTAAGTGCGCAGCGAATCATTCACCTTGCCGCCCAGCAATTGATAGACTGGCAGATTAAGTGCTTTACCTTTGATATCCCAAAGTGCGGTATCGATCGCGCTCATAGCGGCATACACAACAGGCCCGCCACCTAGCCCCCAAAAACTTTCACGCAACATCCGCGACCACAACTTTTCGGTTTGAAAGGGATCGTGACCGATCAAAAAAGCTTCTGTCATTTCTTTAATCATATGAGCGGCGGCGCTGTGCCCCACATCATAGGCAAGACCTGCCTCGCCGACACCACTAATCCCCTCATCGGTGTGAACACGGACAAACACCGGGTTCCAACCCAGACGATCTGGGCAGTGAATATCAAATATTTCTACGGATACAACCTTCATTTTAAACTCCAAACTGATAATTTATTGTACTTATTACTACCGAAATAATACCTTGATAATCCGCTGATAGCACCGCCTATTTTTACTAGCCTTTTCGAGGCAGTGCAGTATTAGCGCTGCCCGATAAAGCCTAATAAAACCAGCGAATCAACAAACCGCTGTATGTAATATTTAACCTGAATCCGTGACTTCAAAGTGAATACAGAGTCTAAGATATTGGTTCTACAGCGGATATTTTTCTAACCGCTGTAGAATCAAGAGCTTGCGCTA
This sequence comes from Osedax symbiont Rs1, assembly GCA_000416275.1. GTDB lineage: Bacteria > Pseudomonadota > Gammaproteobacteria > Pseudomonadales > Balneatricaceae > Rs1. The sequence goes on along the minus strand of ASZJ01000029.1, from coordinate 1,210 downwards.
TGTGGTGCAGTGAAGTCACTGATTCAGGTTTAAGATAGCTAAAAGCAATCCCTACTGCATAAAACCAGGATCTAACTTATAGGCCTTACGCAACATGGCTGGCCAAATTTTCTGCCCCCCGGATTCACCGATGTTAACCACATTTTGTTGCTGTTTAATATTATCTAAAATTGCTTGCGGAATAGTCGTCGCCTCTTGTCCAGCCGCCTGGAGCATCACTTGTATTTCACAGGCGCGCTGCAAGTCAAAAAAGCGCATAAAAGCATCCCCGACCGTGGCCCCTACCGTTAAGCCGCCATGATTGACTAACAACATATGATTAGTGGTACCTATATCATCTTGCAGCCGCTTCTTCTCGGCCTCTCTTACCGCGAGCCCCTCGTAATGATGATAGGAGAGCGACGCTAAAGAAAACAATGAATATTGGCTGTAAGGTAACAGACCGTTAGTTTGCGAGGCGACCACTGTGGTGGCATTAGTATGCAGATGAATAACACAGTGCGCATCGGGGCGCACTTCATGAATAGCACTGTGAATAGTAAAGCCGGCAGGATTTATAACGTAGGGGGTATCGTCTAAAATATTACCTTGTAAATCAACCTTAACTAAATTAGATGCCGTGACTTCATCAAAAGCTAAACCAAAAGGGTTGACCAGATACTCATCAGTACCTGCTAATCGCGCCGATAAATGGGTGTAAATAAGATCATCCCAGCCTAAATCGGCGACCAACCTATAGCAGGCAGCCAGATCGACACGCAACAGCCACTCTTGTTCACTCACTTTTCCCTTTAAACTGACAAAGGCTAAATTTTCCACTTTGCTTACCTCTAGTGTCCGCAGTTATTGACAAAAATAACATACTAGCGCCTACGGCTAAAAAATACAGCTACTAAAACCAGAGTTCGATTAAAAAAACCAAGTTTACTTGCAGTTCAGCTGCGATGACTTTGATTACAAAAGGATTTATCCGCTATTTCCATTGGCTAAAAGCGCTTACTAAATTAGCTTTAACGAGCGGATGCAACTCGTTTAGACAGGAGCCTAATGATTGAGAGCAATTAGTGAATTCGTAACTTCTCAATAACACGGGGCAATCTACTATAGCTTACGCCAATTAAAGCCCTAGTCAGCGGCTACTTCTCGACGAATTAATTCTGCCAATGGGGGGATATCCCCAATCCCACAATTTCTATCCAATATATAGTCC
>ASZJ01000028.1 GCA_000416275.1 Osedax symbiont Rs1 | reverse complement strand
ATATTTTTCTAACCGCTGTAGAATCAAGAGCTTGCGCTATGTGGTGCAGTGAAGTCACTGATTCAGGTTTAAGATAGCTAAAAGCAATCCCTACTGCATAAAACCAGGATCTAACTTATAGGCCTTACGCAACATGGCTGGCCAAATTTTCTGCCCCCCGGATTCACCGATGTTAACCACATTTTGTTGCTGTTTAATATTATCTAAAATTGCTTGCGGAATAGTCGTCGCCTCTTGTCCAGCCGCCTGGAGCATCACTTGTATTTCACAGGCGCGCTGCAAGTCAAAAAAGCGCATAAAAGCATCCCCGACCGTGGCCCCTACCGTTAAGCCGCCATGATTGACTAACAACATATGATTAGTGGTACCTATATCATCTTGCAGCCGCTTCTTCTCGGCCTCTCTTACCGCGAGCCCCTCGTAATGATGATAGGAGAGCGACGCTAAAGAAAACAATGAATATTGGCTGTAAGGTAACAGACCGTTAGTTTGCGAGGCGACCACTGTGGTGGCATTAGTATGCAGATGAATAACACAGTGCGCATCGGGGCGCACTTCATGAATAGCACTGTGAATAGTAAAGCCGGCAGGATTTATAACGTAGGGGGTATCGTCTAAAATATTACCTTGTAAATCAACCTTAACTAAATTAGATGCCGTGACTTCATCAAAAGCTAAACCAAAAGGGTTGACCAGATACTCATCAGTACCTGCTAATCGCGCCGATAAATGGGTGTAAATAAGATCATCCCAGCCTAAATCGGCGACCAACCTATAGCAGGCAGCCAGATCGACACGCAACAGCCACTCTTGTTCACTCACTTTTCCCTTTAAACTGACAAAGGCTAAATTTTCCACTTTGCTTACCTCTAGTGTCCGCAGTTATTGACAAAAATAACATACTAGCGCCTACGGCTAAAAAATACAGCTACTAAAACCAGAGTTCGATTAAAAAAACCAAGTTTACTTGCAGTTCAGCTGCGATGACTTTGATTACAAAAGGATTTATCCGCTATTTCCATTGGCTAAAAGCGCTTACTAAATTAGCTTTAACGAGCGGATGCAACTCGTTTAGACAGGAGCCTAATGATTGAGAGCAATTAGTGAATTCGTAACTTCTCAATAACACGGGGCAATCTACTATAGCTTACGCCAATTAAAGCCCTAGTCAGCGGCTACTTCTCGACGAATTAATTCTGCCAATGGGGGGATATCCCCAATCCCACAATTTCTATCCAATATATAGTCC
>ASZJ01000027.1 GCA_000416275.1 Osedax symbiont Rs1 | reverse complement strand
TAATTTTAACGATTTTGGACTAAAACCCTGTCAAGAGAAAATGATTTATATTGACGTTCTGCCCCGAGTTATTGAGAAGTTACGTGAATTCAGAGTAAAATATTGATTTTACTCTGAATTTGAAAATTTTCGGGCCTGCGAGCTGATACGCGTCTGCACTGGTTAAATAAATGCATCCATACATAAACAGCATAGGCTCAGTGGTATTTTTCTAACCGCCGTAAAATCAAAAACTTGCGCTATGTGGTGCAGTGAAGTCACGGATTCAGGTAAAATAGATCCTACTTGAAATAAAAAACAATAATCGTCTTTAAATATTCAGCGTCAGTGGGATAGAATTTGTTTTAAGAACAGTTTTGCACGCTCTGTTTTCGGTGCGCTAAAAAACTCTTGCGGTGTCGACACCTCTATAATTGAGCCCGTTTCCATAAATACAATTCTATCCGCAAACTCTTTAGCAAAGCCCATTTCATGAGTGACACAGATCATCGTCATACCCGCTTTGGATAAATCTCGCATGACTTCTAACACTTCTGAAATCATTTCTGGGTCCAGTGCAGATGTCGGTTCATCAAATAGCATAATATCTGGGGATAACGTCAGCGCTCTAGCAATAGCAACCCTTTGCTGCTGTCCTCCTGACAACTGCCCTGGGTACTTACTCTCCTGATCGGCAATCTGTACTTTTCTCAGCAGCTCACGAGCAATCTCTTGTGACTCTATGACTCCAAGCCCCCGCACATGCCTTAGCCCAAATGTACAGTTATCCAGGACTGTCATGTGGGGGAAAAGATTAAAGTGCTGGAACACCATACCCGTTGACTTTCGAACCTTCTCAACATCTTTTAGGTTATCGCTAATACGAACGCCATCTATACAAATTTCGCCTAGATCATGGCCTTCCAAACAATTGAGCGTCCGAATCAGTGTAGACTTTCCCGAGCCAGAGGGACCGCATATAACCACCGTTTCTCCCTTGGCTACCTGCAAATTTATATTTTTAAGCGCCTGAAAATCGCCGTACCATTTATCAACACCTGTAAGCTTAACAGCTAATTGTGTATTCATTACAATGTCCTATCAATATTTTGTGCGTTTAATTCTTCGCTCTAAATGAGCGCCGTATTGAGCAATTGAAAAGCAAATTGCAAAAAAGAAAAAAGAAACCAGTACCATTCCTTCCACGTGCATACCAATCCACTCAGCATTTTCAAACGTCGCGCGCACCACCCCCATCACTTCAAGCAAACCCAGAATCATTACTAGAGTAGTCTCTTTAAAAAGACCAATGAAATTGGTAATTAATGCAGGCACCGAGTTTCTTAAAGCCTGCGGCATGACAATGTAGGCCATCGTTTTCCAGTAGCCACAACCCATGGCATAGGAAGCTTCTATTTGCCCACTGGGTATTGCTTGAATAGCCCCTCTGATAATTTCAGCTTTATAAGCTGCTGATACAAAGACCAGAACGAATAGGATACGAAACAACACGTCAATAGTTACCCCTCCCGGCAAAAACAATTGCAACATCAAAGACGCCATAAATAAGAAGGTTAATACCGGTACAGCACGAACCAATTCAATATAGCCACTGCAAACCCAGCGAATGATCGGTAGTCGTGACCTCCTCCCAAGCGCCAAGATGATAGCCACCGGTAGTGATAAACACATTGCTATTATTCCGAGGAAGAAAGTCAATGTCATACCACCTAGCGCGGTAGTAGATATATCTGAAAGAAACACCCCTCCCTTTAACAAAGCCCAGAGCACTAATGGCAACAAAAAAATGTACATTAAAATTATTTTTTGTGGCATGCGCTGACTGAACAGTAGCGGGAATGCCAATAGACCTAAAACAAACGAAGTGTCTACTCTCCAGCGTTGATCAATAGGAAAAGGACCATAAATATAATAATCCATAAAGTTTATAATCGGGATCCAGCAGGCCGCACTAGGGTTACAAGCTGCTCGAGTAGCTCCGCTAAATACTGCTGAAAAGTACAACCAGTCCAAGATCAACGGTATATATGTTATGAGCAACGCGCTAATTGCCAAGGTGACTATAGTATCAACTGGACTATTGAATAGATTTCTCCGGATGATGTATAAATAGTCACGGGCTGATTTTCTGACTACAGGTCTCTTAGCTTGCGTACTGGCAACTGCAGTAATTTGAGTTATCATTCTATCGCTCCTTTAATTGCACGTTGCGATTCAAGCGGCCCATCAAAAAAGCCAAACATAAATTCAGTACTGTATAGGTCACCATTACAATCATAATGCATTCAATTGCCTGCCCTGTGATATTTAATGAGCTACCGCCAATAGTGCCCATGATATCCATAAAACCAATCACTGAACCCAGCGCTGCCGCCTTAGTTACATTAATATAAACCGAAGTCATCGGCGGAATAATAGAGCGCAGCGCCTGCGGAATAATGACTTTGCGCATAATTAAATGAGTGCTGGCTCCCATCGCCTGAGCCGCTTCTGTCTGCCCTTTCGACACGGCAAGTATACTGCCGCGCACCACTTCAGAACCATGTGCCGCCGAGTAGCTACTCACCGCAATAAGTAAGGTCAAAAATTCAGGAGGCAACACCATACCGCCCTGAAAATTAAATCCTCTCAACTCGGGATAAACAATGACAGCCCCGGTTATCGATATCATTTCAATACTGGCAAAAGCTGCCACCAGCACCATAAAATACGCCGCTAATCGCCAAATTTTACTGGATAATTTAACGCGAACTAACCAGCCGCCTAAACAAAGCATGGCAGCCAGGCTCACACTTTCCCAAGCCAGATAATTACATTCCAGACTCGGCAACATAAGGCCACGGTTAGAGAGGAAAACCACCTCGCCAAAGCTGATCGCCTGCTTAACAGAGGGTAGTGCCAGAGCTGCGGCATACCAAACAAAAATATGAATTAAAATTGGGACATTCCTGACATACTCAACCAAGGTATAAGCCAGTCCTGATAACAGCCAATTACTAGACAAGCGCATTAACGCCAATAGCAGTGACATTGCAGTCGTCAAAATAATCGCTAAGATGGCGAATACTACGGTATTGACCGAACCAACTAGCCAGGCATCTAAGTTTGAATCAGTTCTGGGGTCATAATCAAGCAAGCTATAGCTGATATCATAGCCCGCTTTATCAAATAGAAATTCGAAGCCAGTGGTGATCCCCGCAGCTCCCATATTTTCAGCGGCGTTGATAGCAAAATAAAATACCATAGAAACGATGACGATCAGCATCAATAATTGAACAGCAAGGTCAATGACCTTACGGTTATAAAGCAGCTGCCACATAAATTTTTCCGATAGAGTTGAAAAAATAATTCGGATAATTCAAGAGGTATTGTAGCTATTTATTTTTATCGGCTTACTCAATTAATCGCCACACTAAGTGCGATGATTAATAATCTAAGACCAATATAATAAATAGCCAGCTGGAGAGCCTACCGCCCAATGAAAAATCCGAGTTTACTTCAAGCACTGAATCATGCTCAAATATTTTTATTTTTGATTAACGGAACGGATAAGCGTACATTAATCCACCGTCAGAGTAGAGCGCATTGAGCCCACGCTTTAGTTTTAGCGGGGTTTTTGCACCGACATTACGTTCAAAAATTTCTCCATAGTTACCGACAGCTTTAATCGCTTTAAGAGCCCAATCAGATTTCAAACCAAAGTTTTCGCCGATACGCCCCTCACTACCTAACAGTCGTTTAACCTCAGGTATTCCTGAAATTTTTAAGTCCTCAGTATTGTCTTGAGTGACTCCCAATTCCTCGGCTGCAATTAAAGCCATCGCCGTCCAAGTGACGATCTGTCGCCATTTGTTCTCACCTTGCTTAACATACGCGCCAAGTGGCTCTTTAGAAATCAGCCCCGGTAAGATGATGTGCGCTTGTGGATTGGGCATACCGAGTCGGTTAGCAGCCAAGGCCGATGCATCATTGGTTATCGCATCACAGCGATCGGCCAAATATGCAGCTTTAGCCTCTGCAGAACCTTCTACAATTAGCGCCTTATAAGACATATTGTGAGATTCAAAGAAATCGTTGATATTCTTCTCACTAGTGGTGCCTGGGTAAGTACAAATTGTCGCTCCATTCAAGCCTTTAGCGGTATCAACACCAATACTAGACTTCACCATAATTGCCTGACCGTCATAAAACCAAGGAGTTGTTGTATCCACTCCATTTAAGCCATCTCGGGTAGCAGTAAAAGTTGTAGTTCGAGATAACACATCAATTTCATCGGTCACTAGAGCAGTTAGTCGAGTTTTTGAACTCATTGTGATGAATTCAACTTTTTCTGGATCTCCGAGCACAGCGGCAGCTAAAGCTTTGCAAAAATCAACATCCATCCCCCTCCAGCGTCCTTGGGCATCAGGGGTGGCGAAGCCTGCTTTACCAGGATGGATTCCACATTTCAATACACCACGCTCATGAATTTTCGTCATTTTATCCATCGCTAGCACCGAAACACTAACAGTCATGCCGGTAGCCAGTACCAATGAAACAGCTAATCGATTCATTATTTCACTCCAGTTTAAATTATTATTGTTTGCACGAGCAGCAGACTACATGTATCCAATATCATAGTCAATGACACAGAATTGGATACATAACTAAAAATCAGTAAAATAAACAGAGATATTCCCGCAGAATAAAGGACTCTGCTATCTATTTGCTGCGTTAAAACTGGTACTGATGAGAAAACTGATCGAGGATTTCAAAAACACAACTACTTTGGATAGCTTAGCGATCATTTGAAGCCGCTATTCGGTTTCATACTGAAGAATAAGATTGATGCGTTGCGGTAAAATTTAGAATTACTAAATAGGACTAGTGCGGGGAAAGACTCGCTTCAGATGCTTTAAAACTGAGTAATGTGTATGTTGTTGACATTTATATACACCTTCAGCGCAAAGGAAACTCTTTGATCTAACCAAAAACTACCAGCAGAAATTATAGGCTAACTAGATTATTACCGGCTAATAACCTACAACCAAGAAAGAGGAAAAAACGAGAAAAATGAATAGAAAACGAATGTGAATTATAAATTATCCTTATTTAACAACGCCTTGAGCTGCTCAACTAACGCATATCCACCCATCATAATATGTGTTTCAAGTTTATAGTAGGCTCCTTCAATATCACCCTCTTCACACAAGGAAATTAATTCGTGGTGTTCACGTAACGACCTAGGCACGTTGCGGCGCGATTTCACCAATGTATCCAGACGTGAGTAGTGCCGATAATATAGCTCTTTAACGAATTTTTGCATAGTGGGCCGATTGGCGGGGCGATATAGCGCCTCATGAAATTGATAATTAAAATCTGTCCATTGTTCGGCAGTACAACTTTGTAAATTTTCAGCTAACACTCGAGCCTCAGCTATATTATTAGCTGACATAACCGGAATAGCTAAACCGATTAACTTAGTTTCAATAAGCGCACGGAGTTCAAATTTTTCAAGAACATCACTCGGAGATATAACTGTGACCGTCGCTCGCCCAGAACTAGGTATTTCAATTAACTCCTCACCGGCCAAAATTTGCAGTGCTTCACGCACTGGTGTGCGGCTCACGTCAAATGTACTGGCTATGTCTTCTTGTGACAGCTGCATTCCCGCAGGAAAACTACCGTCTAATATCTTACCGCGGATATCTGCTGTCACTTTGAGTACCGCTTTTTGCTTGTTAGTCGCAATCATATAACTATCTATTTGTAATGAGTGTAAAAAAATAAAATTAAGGGCGTATAAATAATAGCACATAGGCGTATCTGCCGCGACACGTCAATATAACAACTTGCTATATGTATACAATATATGTAATTATCACCGCAAAATGGACACAATAGGCATATATGTATGATAACTCTAATTAAACAGGCGAATATTTTTGCACCAGCCCCTCTTGGGATCAAAGATATTTTAATCGCTAACGGTAAAATTATTGCTATTGAGGAGCAGCTAGATATTTCTGGGATCACTAATCTCAACGTATTAGATGCGCAGAAAATGACAGTAATTCCAGGGTTTGTAGATGGTCATGTGCATTTAATTGGCGGCGGCGGTGAAGGGGGATTTCATACTAGAACACCCGAAGTTCAAATGAGCACACTTGCCAGAGCAGGCGTCACCACCGTGGTAGGGCTACTTGGTACCGACGGTATAACGCGACACAATGAAAGTCTGTACGCAAAAACAAAAGCACTTACCCACGAAGGCATAAGTGCATATATGTTTACTGGAGGTTATCAAGTACCGAGTAATACAGTGACTGGATCGGTCGGTCGCGACATCACTTTTCTCGACACTGTTATCGGATTAAAAACCGCTATCTCTGATCACCGATCATCACAGCCAACCAGCGCAGAATTAAGTCGTCTAGCCAGCGAATCACGAGTTGCCGGATTACTCTCTGGTAAATGCGGCCGTATTGTTGTTCATATGGGTAGCTCACAGACTGGGCTGCAACCCCTGCTTGATATAGTTAATAACTCAGACATTCCTATTAGTCAGTTTATACCCACTCACGTCAACAGAACCTCGCAGCTATTCAAGCAGGCCACTGACTGGTGCACTAAAGGCGGCTACATGGACCTTAGCGCTGGGATTAATCCAGAACTTGGCGCGAGCAAAGCAGTAAAGGCATCGACAGCTATTGCTTCACTTATACAACAGAAAATAAATTTATCTCAAGTCTGCATCAGCTCAGACGGAAACGGCTCAGTGCCAATATTTGATGCTTCAGGTAATATGATACGCTTAGGTGTCGCTGGATTTGACTGCCTATTGAATGAATTTAAAGATATGATTAATAATGAGAAGCTCAGCATATCTGAAGCTCTTACGCCATTCACCAGCGCCCCAGCCGCCTGCCTCGGCTTGTACGATAAGGGCAATATAAAGCTAGGCAACGCTGCCGATTTACTGATTCTTAATCAAGATTTAAACATCCATTATACGATAGCGGCAGGTAAAACTCTGGTCGCTGAAGGCCAGCTAATACAGCGTGGATTTTTTGAGTAAACTCATTAATTCAATAAGCCCTGCTGCGAATCGCGATAGCCTCGTAGCCAGTCTGTTTTGGCAGTACCTATCCCGGCCATAGCAGACTGCTTAACAGAGCAGGGAATGACCCATGTCAGGTAAGTTCTACCTGCCCTGTCAGGGTATTCAAGCTGGCGTTAGCCTGTGACTAAAACTGGAGGACGTGCAAAAATAGTTTTATTTCTGCCGGCTTCTTTCGCCTCGTAGAGTGCGATATCAGCATTGCTGATTAAGCGCTCTAGGGATTCATCTGCAAGTGCCGCCGCGCCAATACTGACAGTCACTGATATTTCCCCATCGGGAATTATAAAATTGTAGGCGGCGATCTTTTTCCTAAACAGTTCAAATAATGTGGCACACTTTTGCGCCTCTATCTGCTCGATAATAACAATGAATTCCTCACCGCCATAGCGGGCTACAGTAAAGTTGCCAAAACTGCTTTTCATCACCGCAGAGAGCTGTATTAATATCGCATCGCCGCTGTTATGTCCGTAGTTGTCGTTAATTTTTTTAAAAAAATCTATATCCATTAGTGCCACTACTAAGGAGCTGCCGTTTGCGCTGGCCTGTTTGTGTAAATATTTGGCGTGATTAAAAAAATAGCGACGGTTATAGAGTTTAGTCAGATAATCACGATTCGCCGAATCGGTGATCTCTTTAATCAGTTTAATCTGTTCCATGGTTTTTAAAATTCGCCACTGAAACTCCTCGTGGATAAAAGGGGTGACTAAAAAGTCGTTGGCGCCATGTTTTATGAATTTAGCCGAGAGGGTCGGGTCCGAAGAGGACGAGAGACCAATGATCGGGAAATTATCTCGCTTGCGGGTTTTTCGCACATTGCGGATCAGCTCCATACCGTCCATCTCGGGCATATTATAATCAGTTATTAATAGTTCTATTTCCGGGTATTTCTCCAGTGCCGCCAACGCTTCTACGCCATTGCTGACTTCTATTACTTGAAACAGCAGCTTTTGTAATTGTTTGCGAATATGGCTGCGTAAGGTCAGTGAATCGTCCGCCAGCAATACCTTAATGTCTCTGTTGTGTAAAATTTGATTGGCAAATTTTACTGCCTGATAATAGGAATCGCGGTTTTCTTTATAGATATAATCCAGCACGCCTTTGCGCAACATCAAATTGCGTTTTTGCTCATTTAAAGTAGCGGTTAAAACGATGGTGGGGATAGCAGATTTTAATAATAAATCAACAATTTCACCGTTCGGTGCGTCGGGTAAATTTAAATCTGCCAGTGCCAGATAATAATCGTTGTCAGTAACGAATTGGTGGGCTTCAGCCAACGTTGATACTATATCAAAGCGACAATCGAGCTCTGTTTTGGCGACGTGCATAATGGCTTTTTGCATCATCACGCTGTCTTCAATTATCAGTAATTTTGGCATCTTACCTCTTTTTCAACAGCCCTATTGACTAAATCATCATATTGAATTTAATTCAGGCGACACAGCTGTCGGTTGTGCATAGCCGCTGCAGAATTTAACGGCAGGTATAGAACTGTCCATTAGGCTATATATCCTGATATGGGTTTTTTCTAACCGCTGTAAAATCAATAGCTTGCGCTATGTGGCGCAGTGAAGTCACTGATTTAGGTTATAGACAGTTCTTATCCGCTGCATGTAATACCTAGCTACGATAGGTATATGATTAATAATTGTAGTCAAAAAATAAAAAAAACCACAACTTTCACCCATAATAAAATTTTAACCCCAGAGAACAGAGCGAGTAAACCTAATCTTATGTATCTTAATCCTCTGCACTGGGACAAAGGCCATAAGCCTGCATGCCTGTAATGAGTGGCAAAATTCGGGGTAACGCCTGTATTATTCCAACCAATGTCAGTTAATAGTAGATCAAGAAAAGGGTTAACCTATCTAATTAAAACCCGCGCTGGCCAAGGAATTATTTTCCGCACGACTGAAAACGGTGATTCGATACGGATTTTATTAGAGGCAAGAAATGCTAAATTATTACTAAAATTTAGCCTGAATATATGTCGGTACTGATCACTTTTAGACGAAGTACTCAGAGCAGTTAACAGACAAGAACAGAAGCAAATAACCAGTGATAAAAGCACTAAAGGTCGAATAATGCCTTTACTAACGGTGAGCGTCCATATGTGTCCTCTGTTACCGTTGTATTTATAAAAAAGCAGAGTTACCTTCAAATCCTAACTTTGGCTAGAAGCCTACGTTGAGTCTGATAGACTAAGGCACCTATATATTCCCTAAGCATTGACAAGAATTTATTGTTTAATAATGATTCGATACTAATTTAACTAAATTAAAGTAAGACAACCTAACTATGAAAGCATATAGCAGCATTGAAGAGCGGATCCAAATTTTAGAAGATCAAGTTTCGCTACTAAACGAAGAAATTGAGGTACTAAAAACACCTCCAACCAGTAATAATGAAAGAATTATTTTAAAATATATTGAAACAGGCAGCACTGGCAAAACAAAAGATTTTGTGCGCGCATTAGGTATTAAGTCAGTGCGTGGATTGTTCTCATCTGGTGACGTGAGCAGATTAATTAAAGAGGGCGCCGACGACATATCACCCGCATTATTAGCCATCGCTAATAAATTGTCGAATGGTCACAATAAAAACGGACCTAGTCGATAAGCTGACAGTTGCGGGGGGGGGCAAGTGAGTTGAGAGCCAGACTTTTTTTGCTCAACAAAAATACAGGGGCCAAAAAAGCTTGACGACTACAGAGGATGTAATTGACTTCCCGAATAGCTGCTTGCATGACAAACAGCCCCTTGGAGCTCCCGCTGACTAAAAAATAAAAGGGTGTAAAAGACATAGCCACGTGCATGAGGTCTATGACTGCGAAGAGCCGAAGAATAACTAGCGTCACCTGGCAGGTTTTATGGCTATTCATCGTATTGCCTTCCTTATCACACAACTAGCTCAGCACTCTTAAAGATACTTATTCTAAAACGTAAGCGCAGCTCAATACCCAGCCTATGCTTTCCCCTGTCAACGCTTAACTCGACACCTTACGCTGCCGGATGCAAAGCCCATGACTCGGGGTTTCGGCGGTCTGCTAAACCTTACCGAACTGAGGAATGAAACCTCTAATCTAATACCGATGCGCGCCATGCCCATGCCTTTGGCGCTATTACCGACTTGTTTTGCTACCGCCTCTGACACTTTA
>ASZJ01000026.1 GCA_000416275.1 Osedax symbiont Rs1 | reverse complement strand
CCAAAATTAGTATGCCACTACATCTTTAAAACACGCCGTTATAAACTGACTCGCTTTTTTGGGAGAATTAAGTAAAAGTTGCTCCATTAAATGTTTTTTTATTGCGCCATCTTGGGGTCTGAACGAAAAAATCTTTCCATATTCAAATATATAATTATCACTATCTTGCTGACTAACATGCTCGTATACATCCCTCCATAGCCTATTTGTTAACAGTGCCGCTGCTTCATTAAGGCTATCGAACATTGAAATAACACCCATAAGGTTTTTCCCCATCGGAGAATGAGTAATATATTCAATATTGGTTTTTAGTACCCCATGACGCTTATCATCCATCGAATAATGTTTCTTCCCAACCAGTAAATAATTTATAACCTCTATATCGCTGGGCAATGTTATCTCTAGCGACAGGTCGGTATTTCCGTGGTTTCTACCAAAGCCCAACCTCTTCTTTCCTGCCACGAAAGTTGGTAAGTTATTTTTACTTATCCTTAAGCAACTTGCTCCAAACACTCTCGATGTATATGCTCTTCTAGGAAGCAGCCATGTGTCAACAATATTAGAAGACGTCGATAGGTTGTTATGCCTATCTATGCGGCATTCTATTAAAAACTCTCCGGCATAATGCGTTGTATACTTTGGATTAATGTATTCAAAATGTTCTGGACTAGTGATCCTGGTGTTAGAAATATCTTCTAACACGGAAAAATTGAATTTATCTACGAAAAAACCAAGTGAATGCTCTAATTCCTGCTTTGTCGGGACGACCGTCTCGTAACATAAAGATGCAACTGAAACTCTGTTATGGGTCTTTTTTTGAATTTTATCTCTAATTTCATTCAAATCATCTATGGAAACGGTCCTAGATCTAAGAGCTACTTCGTTCCCATTGTCGCCTATAAAATTTAAGTTGTTTAGATACCCTCCTAATGCTTCTACAAAGCGATCATCAGAAAATTGGTCTGGAGACAATATCAAAGAGCAAGCTGACTCATGTCGCTCAGGGTAGAATTTTCTTGAATTCCAAAAGCAAAATCTATCTTGGACACTCGTACCTACAAAAATAGTAAAGTGATCGCTATATGCATTAGCATTAATGGGAGTAATAGATTCGGAGTGTATCGATGCTAACCTAGAAACTGATGTTGCTTCTCTATTTGCCAATTTATCAATAACTTCAGCAGGTGAATGTACTTTATATGTGCCTACATTAAAATGATCTGGAGTATCTTGAGGTGTCAAACATATTGTTCCAAACAAATCTCTAATTTCATGTAACACAACATTAGAAGAAAACTGATTTCCAAAGTTGTCAGTTATAAAACGATCTCCATATAGAGGTGCATTTTGACTAATAACGTTGATACCCACTGTAGCATTAGTAAATCTGAACTGGGGAAACGCTAACGGGCTATGGATTGTTGATATAGAGCAGACAGGTTGACAATAATGCTCCATCTTAACTGCTAAGTATTTTCTCTCCTTCCCAAATTCATGCTCGATAAGAAAAGCAGGTGAATTAATTTTTTCAATTTTTTTAATTAACTCATCATTTAGTGGAACAAAGCTGTATACAATATCTGCATCATATTCATCAAGCCAATCAACAAATCTGGGATCTTTAATCTCTCCACCACGGGCAGGAATAATTAGAAACTTAGCACCACTCCAACAGGTATAGGAGAACTCAAAAATTGCATCTAGTATTTTATGATTTTCTTCACTTTCTCTTGTTTTTATTATGAAAGCTACTTTAATCGGCCGGTTATAACCGGTAACTTTGATACTATTTTCTAACTGTACTGGGCGTTTATAATGCATTACGTTGCGTAATCTCCTTTCTGTTAAGCATAATCGTTTAAATTTCCTTCCCTAGCCCACTTTAACGTTCATCATCAACTAAATAGCCAGCACTATACACCACTAATACAAAGACTTAACTCTACTGGCGATGGCTAACCATGGGATCCAATAATTAGCCTTAAACCTCGAATTTGTAATGCCCGTGGTTGCGGACAAATAAGCTAGGGGCCCCGCAAACAACCAAGAGCTAGCCATTCATGTGGCCTCTTTTAAACTCCTTACATCTGAGGATGTTTACGGGCTATGGCTGGTGGAATTGCCAAATTTCATTTTCATTCTCCGTCCATATAAAAATTGTTCTAGGTGGCAGTGTCCATGTAGACTCTTAGTCTTTTTAGATTTACTACCCCCCTACCTATCCCTATCAGGAAACAATTAAGAGCCACTTAAATGGATGAGAACGACAGTGACGGCTGCCTAGCTGAGATTTTGTTATGTATTTATTCACAGTCATACAAATGTGAACATATAGCATCAACCCAAAGGTACTTTTCTTTACCCGGCTCAATATTTTGCTCTTTTGCCCAAACGACAGATAGATCATATATTTTGTCGAGATTGAATTTCATCCGGATATAAATGTCTTTCCAAATTCTATAGTGCATTTCTGAAGTTGTATCATCAACTTTGTACAATCTTAGCTCTTCATTTGCTATTCCCCAATCACCTTCATGCTTTACAACTAAATGACACCAGATAGTACGCACATTACCCACCCATAACCTGCTGGGTTGAAGTAAACAAGCCATCTCAGAGCCAACACCTATCTTTAGATATGGCAGATTTGCTTGATAAATAAAATCAGCGACATGCATTGCTTTAATATTTATTTCTGAAAGGTTAATCGCTAATTTAGAAATGGAATCATAACTATTCATTTCTAATATTTTAGGCCCTAATGCATGTTCAGCGGCGCTGAAATTCCCAATCGTATCAGATACACCAACAGCTAATTCCGAGTATTTTTGAAGATCGCTATTACCTAGGTGTTTAATAAGTTTTTTGGAAACAGACTCCCGATCAAGATAGTGTTGCTTTACAAGTGTTAAGTCTATCGTAAAGCCTTTAAAATAATCCTGCATTGATATTCCTTGAAAATATAGAACTGATACAAGTGCTTTTATTACTTAGTAATAGAATACTAATATGGGAAACTCACTTTTTAAAACCACTAAATCTGATTTTTCCAGTGTTTTTTACTGCAATAAACGCCATTTGTAGTTAAACACACCAGCCCTATTCGTTTTATACTACGGGTCACCATTGGGGCACGGGTCTGTCTTTTTGCTCCAAAGCAAAAGACTAGCCTCTAATTACTATATAAAATCACGCTAATTTAACGACAGTACCTGCTTGATAACAAGAGTATATAAAACAGACAATTTCTAAAAAAATACAGATTGGGTAAAGCTAATACCTGAATCCGTGACTTCAAAGTGAATACAGAGTGTAAGATATTGGTTTTACGGTGGAATTGAAAAATCTTAGCTGCAAGCYCRTAKGYTCAGTGGGTATTTTTCTAACCGCTGTRGAATCAAGAGTTTGCGCTATGTGGTGCAGTGAAGTCACTGATTCAGGATTAAGTTACCGGTTTTTGCACGACTGACAGCCAAGATCTGCTAAAATGCGCTCACATTTTATCTTGTACTATCCTCTTTCAAGCCTTGAAGCAGGATTATAACCCACGGTAGCAACATGAACATACAGAGCTTTTCTGACCTCCCATTAACTGACACCATTTTGGCAGATTTAAAATCATTAGGGTACGTCAAACCAACGCCGATCCAATCACAGGCCTTACCAGCAGTGTTTGAAGGGCGCGATATACAGGCGAAAGCTGAAACTGGTAGCGGTAAAACCGCCGCCTTTGGCATTCCTATCGTGGATAGAATTGATTTAGACTTGCAGCAGCCGCAGGCATTAATTATCGCCCCCACCCGGGAACTGTGCAATCAAATCACCAGCGCTATTCGCAACTTCGGGCGCTCCAAATCCAACTTGCGAGTGCTGACCTTATGTGGCGGTACTGCCAAGCACCCGCAGCGCGATAGCTTAAAACAAGGCGTGCACATCATTGTCGGCACCCCCGGGCGCTTAATCGATCATTTGCAAGGCGAGTACTTAGACTTATCGGCGATGCAAACCGTGGTCTTAGATGAGGCAGATAGAATGCTGGACATGGGCTTCGCCCCACAAATTGGTGATATTGTTAGCCACTTCCCAGAGCAGCATCAAACCTTGTTGTTTTCGGCGACGTTTAATCAGCAGGCGCGCGAGCTTGCCAATGCGATTACAGACCAGCCGATCTTTATAGAAGTGGAACCTGAGCAAACCACTGAGAACCTCAAGCAAAAACTCTGCCTTTGCACTAACGAAAACCGCAATCAAACCATTCACAACTTGTTAATTCAAAATGAATTTAGCTCCTGCATCATCTTTTGTAACACCAAAAAAGTCTGCCACCAGCTACGCATCTACCTGCGTAATATGGGCCACGCAGCCCTGACCTTGCACGGTGATTTGGAGCAAAACGAGCGCGAGGACATCCTCGTTCAGTTTGCGCATAATAGCGCCACTATCCTGATAGCGACAGACGTTGCCGCTCGGGGACTAGATATAGAGGCGGTACCGGGGGTGATTAATTACGACGTACCGACCGACCCCGCCACCTATATCCACCGCATTGGTCGAACCGCTCGCGCCGGTCAAACTGGTGTATCCATCACCATGTGCTCAAACCAAGAGACCCACCGTTGGGAGCGGATTTTAGAGCTGCAAGAAACTCAAGTAGCTCCGATCATCAGCCGTGATCCCCAAGGTAAAACGCCAATTTTTGCCCCCTACAAGACTTTATGCATATTAGGTGGTCGCAAGCAAAAACTGCGCGCCGGTGACTTGCTCGGAGCCCTGACCAAAGACGACCAGCTGAGCCGCGATAGCATCGGAAAAATTGATGTTATGCAAACAGTCAGCTATGTCGCCATTCTTAACTCGTACGCCAAAGCGGCGCTGAACCAGCTCCAAAGCGGTCGTATTAAAGGCAAAAAATACCGCGTTAAGCTATTGAACTAATCCAGATAATCGCTGCTCTATCGCTTAATTTTTCCCTGTTAATAATTGCTGATACACTGAACTGGCTTTTCCTACAGAGCCAGTTCACAGCCTGCAGAATGAGCGACGTTATCACCGGACAACTAGGAGTGTAATACAATGTCAGAGATAATTAATGGCACCGTTAAATGGTTCAACGATGATAAAGGCTACGGTTTCATTGCAAGAGAAGAAGGCGCCGATCTCTTTGTGCACTTTCGCTCAATTGTTAGTGATGGCCGCAAAACTCTCACCGAGGGCTAATCGGTCACTTTTGTGCAAATAATCGGTCCAAAAGGTGCACAGGCCGATCAAGTAACGCCCGTGTAACCGAACCTAACTCCACACTGGCGACACGCCGCTCTTTTACAATTCGGTATAGAGCTTAGCCAACTCTGTAGCCAATACCTCAAAGACCCTGCGCACCTACTACTATTGAGCAGTTCACGATGACTGGCCAGCCACGGAAAGCTAATACCTGAACCCGTGACTTCAAAGTGAATATGTTGGTTTTACAGTGGAATTGAATAATCTTAACTGTGCCCATAGGTTCAGTGGGTGTTTTTCTAACCGCAGTAACATCCCAAGCTAAGACAATAGCATCAAGAGCTTGCGTATTGACCATTGATTGGCACGTTGAAACAACGCATCTCTGTTGAATTATTTAGCGACACCAAAGTCAATCACATGTCGATCACCATTATTGCCAAGCTAAAAATTTTAAGCTGCTTACGAAGCTCCTCCGGACCTTACTCGGCCCCAATTCGACCATTATTTCGCTCGGCTTCAGCATCGCAGCAAAAGCCCAGCAATCCGGAATAATCAGTTCTTGCCGATAACTTAATGTCGGGCGAAATCACTCGATTATGCCAGCGTAACAGCACAGACAAAACATCTTGATCATTACGACCTTCCCAGCGAATTAGCCACTACAGTACAAGCTATCAATTTCCCATGCATAAAGTAAATCAAGATGATACCTTTGCATAACTTACCCAGAGGGCATGATAACTGCGCTCGGTAATACGGCGTTAAAAACCGGCTCAACATGCTTATTTACACCGGTAATACCCATAAAGAAGGGCACACTGACTCCGCTATCTACCGGTTTTTTCCTTGTCTTATCTTCGCTCGCAACGATATGCAAAGATCTCAACCTGAATCCGTGACTTCAAAGTGAATACAGAGTGTAAGATATTGGTTYTACGGTGGAATTGAAAAAWMTTAGCTGCACCCRTAGGTTCAGTGGGTATTTTTCTAACCGCTGTAGAATCAAGAGCTTGCGCTATGTGGTGCAGTGAAGTCACTGATTCAGGTAATAGCAAAGAATATGGCACTCTTTTGGACAGAAGGCGCTGAATGTTTGTCTAGGCATATCTAATCGGCGCTGCTGGCCGCTAACTGCCTCACTCTCCTTTCCCAGCACCATTAAATCACCAATCTACTAAAGCAGAGAACACATTCCCCCCATTAATAAACTTAATAAAACACTTCCCAAAAAAAACATAACAAAAAAGGCGAACCATCTCTGATTCGCCTTCTAATTTTTAGCTTTTAACTTCTAGCTTTAAGCTTCAAGCTTCTAACTCCCCTCCCCTTAATCCCGATAAACATCAATACTCGGGCAACTGCAGATAAAGTTACGATCGCCGAAGACATTATCAACGCGATTTACTGAAGGCCAGAACTTAGACACTTTAGTAGCTGCTGTTGGGAAAAATGCCTCTGCACGGGTATAGGGGTGATCCCAGTCTGATACCATATCCTGTTGGGTGTGAGGTGCATTGACTAGTGGGTTGTTGTCACTTGGCCACTCACCCGATTCAACCCGGGCAATTTCTGCACGGATTTTAATCATCGCTTCGATTAAACGATCAATTTCAACTTTTGACTCTGATTCAGTTGGCTCGATCATTAATGTGCCGGCTACCGGAAATGACATAGTGGGTGCATGTAAGCCGTAATCCATTAGACGCTTGGCTATATCTTCTTCAGAGATACCTGAGGCTTCTTTTAATGGACGAATATCGACAATACACTCGTGCGCCACTTTGTTGTTGCGACCGCGATACAAGATTTGATAGTGCTCTGCTAACTTTTCAGTCATGTAGTTAGCACTCAATATGGCATTTTGCGTAGAGTGCTTAAGACCATCTTTACCTAAGGTACGGATATACATCCAGGTAATAGGTAAGATGCTCGCCGAGCCGAAAGGCGCTGCAGATACGGCACCATTGGTGGCACTGACATCGCCGCCTTGCATAACTTTATGACCCGGTAGATAAGGCGCCAAGTGGCTTTTAACGCCAATTGGACCCACTCCAGGACCGCCGCCGCCATGTGGAATAGCGAAGGTTTTGTGTAAGTTTAAGTGCGATACATCCGAGCCGATAGCACCTGGCTTGGAAATGCCCACTTGAGCATTCATGTTTGCACCGTCCATGTACACCTGACCGCCGCACTGATGAATCACTTCACAGATTTCTACGATTTCTTCCTCGTATATTCCGTGAGTCGATGGGTAGGTGATCATGATGCAGGATAGATTGTCCGCGTGCTCTTTAGCCTTAGCTTTCAGGTCATCAACGTCGACGTTCCCCTTGTCATCACATTCAACGATCACCACTTTCATGCTCATCATTGCCGCTGACGCTGGGTTGGTACCGTGTGCTGATGATGGGATTAAGCAGATATCGCGATGCCCTTGACCATTGGCTTCCTGGTACTTGCGAATCGCTAATAATCCAGCGTACTCACCTTGCGCACCAGAGTTTGGCTGCATTGAGACGTTATCATAACCGGTGATTTCAACCAACATCGCCTCCAGTTGGGAGATCATGGTTTGATAACCTTGGGTTTGATCTAATGGCGCATAGGGATGAATATTACTTAATTCATTCCAGGTCACTGGGATCATCTGCGAGGTTGAGTTTAGCTTCATTGTACAAGATCCAAGTGGGATCATACCGTGTACTAATGAGTAATCTTTATTTTCTAGACGCTTCAGATAGCGCAGCATTTCAGTCTCTGACTGATAGCTGTTGAATACTGGATGGGTTAATACCGCATCGGTACGACGCATTGACTCAGTGATGCCAGTCGCTTTGCCAGCGACGATAGCCGCGTCTAATGCAGCGATATCTAAACCGTGATCCGCGCCTAAGATGATATCGAACAACTGGCTGACATCAGCCTCTTGGGTCGATTCATCCAGAGAGATACCAAACTGATCATTACCGACCACTCTAAAGTTGCAACCTGCAGCTAAAGCGCGCTGATAGAGTGCATCGTCACCGGTAATTGTCAGGGTATCAAAATAAGTGTCGTTGACTGTCAGTCCTTTACTCACCAAGCCATTGGCTAAGATTGCTGTCAGTCGATGGGTGCGCTCTGCAATCCGCTTAAGACCGTCTGGACCGTGATACACCGCGTAAAAACTGGCCATATTCGCCAGTAATGCCTGGGCGGTACAGATGTTAGAGGTCGCCTTTTCACGTCTAATGTGTTGCTCGCGAGTTTGCATCGCCATGCGCAGCGCTGGGTTGCCTGCAGAATCGATAGAGACACCAATGATACGACCTGGTACTTGACGCTTTAGCTTGTCACTTGCGGCAAAGAAGGCAGCGTGTGGACCACCAAAGCCCATCGGCACGCCGAAGCGCTGTGAGGTGCCTAGTACTACATCTGCACCCATTTCACCGGGGGATTTAAGTAGCATTAGAGCTAGCAAATCGGAGGCGACTGCGACCATTGCTTTTTGCTCTTTAGCCACTGCAATATGCGCGGCTAGATCGGTGACATTACCATTGCTCGATGGATACTGCAGCTGGGCGCCAAACACATCGTAATCGGCTAGTTTATCGGCGCTATCAACCACCACATCGTAACCGAAGTACTCGGCTCTCGTTTTGATGACATCTAAGGTTTGCGGATGTACATCGGTGGAGACGAAGTAAGTGTTAGATTTTTTGCGGTTGGCACGCTTACATAAAGTCATTGCTTCAGCGGCGGCGGTCGCTTCATCTAATAGAGAGGCATTAGCCAGTGGCATGCCGGTAATGTCCATAACCATCTGCTGGTAATTTAGCAATGCTTCTAGGCGGCCCTGGGCAATTTCTGGCTGATAGGGCGTGTAAGCTGTATACCAACCTGGATTTTCAAAGACGTTACGCAAGATAACATAGGGTACTTTGGTGTTGTAATAACCCATCCCAATATAAGATTTATTGACCTTGTTTTGCTCGGCCAAAACTCTAAGCTCTGCCAGAGCCGCTGATTCACTCACTCCTTTATCCATATTCAACGCATCATCTAAACGGATTGAATCGGGGACTGTTTTTTCAATAAGTTGATCAAGTGAATTCAGATCTAGAGAAGCCAACATATTCTGTTGCTCTTGCTCAGATGGACCCACATGGCGGCGAGTGAACTCTGAATGATTCTGTAAATCCTTCAGGGTAGATGTGTCGTTTGTCATCTTAAGTAACCTATGCCTTATGTAACCGGTGCCTTATGTAACCGGTAAAAGTAGCTGGAGTTTAGCGGTGTGTTGACGGACTAAACCAGCAAGATAAAAGGTGTGCCGCACGACTAAATAGCGAGTACTTGATACTAGAACCTGAATCAGCGACTGCAGCGATAGAGAGCAAAAATAGCAGATTAGCTACAGAGCTTTCGCCGGCTAACCTGTTACTTTTTCCACAGTCGCTGTGAATCGAGTTCGACAGACTCCTAGATCATATATATTTAGCAATACAAAATTTTGTAAAAAATTACGATTTTGACAAATTCAGCAACCCGCTTAATTTATATACTTTAAATTAAGCGGGTATAAATCACTCAGTTAAGGGCGAGCCAAAACCGTTTTTTACTTAATCGATGGCACTGGTCATCATCGACAGCCTTAATCATACCGATCGAGACTGTCGAGAAAACCGCAGCTAGTCTTCGTCTGCTACTTTAGCTTCATAGCCTGCAGCATCTAATAAACCGTCTAATTCAGAGGCGTCAGATAATTTTACTTTGGCAATCCAAGCAGCTTCAAATGGGTCTTCGTTAATTTTTTCTGGAGCATCTTCAAGCAGTTCATTGACGGCGATAATTTCGCCGCTGACCGGCGCGTAAATATCTGATGCCGCTTTAACCGACTCTACCAGTGAAAACTCAGAACCCGCTTCAATTTGCGCGCCAACTTCTGGTAACTCAACAAAAACCACGTCACCTAACAGCTCTTGGGCGTGATCGGTAATACCGATAGTGACAGTACCGTCACCATTATCTAAGATCCATTCGTGGGATGGTGCGTATTTACGATTTGTTGGTAAATTGCTCATTTGCTGCCTCATTGTTCGTTAATTAAGGAAATAATTCCCTTATAATAAATTTTTGTATAGTTATAGCGAAATAGTAAACTCGATACTAGTTATCTGTAAAGCGGAAAACGTGCGCAAAGCGCTTTAACTTGTTCTGCCACTTGCTGTTCTACCGCACTGTCGCCAGCTGGGTCTTTAACCAGGGCATCCAGCACATCGCCAATCAGATTGCCGATCAAGCGAAATTCCTCCTCGCCAAAGCCACGAGTAGTACCCGCTGGTGTACCCAAGCGGATACCAGAAGTGACCATAGATTTTTCAGGATCAAAGGGAATCCCATTCTTATTACAGGTAATGCCAGAGCGCTCAAGCGCCTCTTCGGTAACATTTCCTTTTAAGCCTTTAGGACGCAGATCAACGAGCATCAAATGGGTATCGGTACCGCCAGACACAATATCAACTCCACGGCTGACTAAGGTCTCTGCCAATACTTTGGCATTGGCCAGCACACTGTCAATATAAGTACTAAACTCTGCAGTTAGGGCCTCGCCGAACGCCACTGCCTTAGCGGCAATAACATGCATTAACGGGCCGCCTTGCAAGCCTGGGAACACCGCTGAATTAATTTTTTTACCGATATCGAGATCGTTAGACAACACCATGCCACCACGCGGACCACGCAAGGTTTTATGGGTAGTAGTGGTTACTATATGCGCGTGCGGCAGAGGACTGGGATGTACGCCTGTCGCTACTAATCCGGCAATGTGTGCCATATCAACCATTAGGTAGGCACCGACTTTATCGGCGATCGCTCTAAAGCGCGCAAAATCAAGCTCTCTGGGAATCGCAGAGCCGCCGGCTATAATCAACTTGGGCTTGGACTCAATGGCAATCGCTTCAACTTCATCGTAGTCGATACGCTGTGTCTCTGGGCTGACACCGTATTGCACTGCATTAAACCACTTGCCAGATTGTGCTGGACGCGCCCCGTGTGTCAAGTGTCCACCGGCATCTAAAGACATCCCTAAAATAGTATCACCAGGTTTTAGCAGTGCCATAAACACCGCGCCATTAGCTTGTGCGCCCGAATGTGGCTGCACGTTAACGAACTCGCAGTTAAATAGCTGCTTGGCGCGCTCAATGGCTAATATTTCTACTTGATCAACGAATTCACAACCACCGTAGTAGCGACGACCGGCATAACCTTCAGCATATTTATTGGTCAACACTGTTCCCTGTGCTTGCATCACCGCTTTAGAGACAATATTTTCAGAGGCGATCAGTTCGATCTGTACTTCTTGACGCTCAAACTCACGATTGACCGCGGCATCGATTGCCGGATCTGCTGCGGCTAAATCTTGACCAAAAAAGCTTTCTAAGTTGCTCATCTTCTATTCCCAAAGATTTTTATCATCGTCGTGGATGATGTTATTTTTCGTAAGACCCTAATTATTCAGTGTAGCTTAAACCTGAATCAGTGAATCCAGAGGCTTGTCGTCATTAAAACTAGCTATAACTGATGGCCATTCATCACATACGCCGATCGCGAATAATGAATGCATCAATCAATCCAGTCTGGCACTATATTCAACAGGCGACCGCGTTTACCGCTAAGCCACCCATCGAGGTCTCTTTATACTTGTCCTGCATATCCAGACCTGTCTGGCGCATCGTTTCGATCACCGCATCCAGTGAAACGTGGTGTTCGCCATCGCCTCTTAACGCGAGTCGCGAGGCATTGATCGCCTTCATCGAACCCATTGTGTTGCGCTCGATACAAGGCAC
Organism: Osedax symbiont Rs1; assembly: GCA_000416275.1. Classification (GTDB taxonomy): domain Bacteria; phylum Pseudomonadota; class Gammaproteobacteria; order Pseudomonadales; family Balneatricaceae; genus Rs1. The sequence continues at coordinate 51,436 of ASZJ01000026.1, read as the reverse complement.
TTGCACTAAGCCGCCTATCGGATCGCAAGTCAGACCTAAATTGTGCTCCATGCCAATCTCAGCAGCATTTTCAATTTGTTCATTACTCCCGCCACTGACTGCACATWGAGCGGCAGCCGCCATAGAACAGGCCACGCCGATCTCGCCCTGACAGCCCACTTCTGCAGCGGAAATAGACGCATTCTTTTTATACAACATGCCAATTGCAGCCGCTGTGACAATAAAATTAATGATCCCCTCATCATTGGCTCCGGGAACAAACTTCACATAGTAAGCTAATACTGCGGGCACCACTCCGGCGGCACCGTTGGTGGGTGCAGTCACTACTCGCCCGCCAGCGGCATTTTCTTCATTAACCGCCATCGCATAAAGATTGACCCAATCCATTAACGTTAAAGGATCTTGCAGCGCTTTTTCGGGATTGTCGACTAGCTCTTTTCGCAATTTGTGCGCGCGACGGCGAACTTTCAAACCGCCTGGCAAAATACCGGTTTCTTCACAACCGCGTTGAATACAGTCACTCATTACCTGCCAAATAGCTAAGATTCTCTCGCGGACCGTATCGGCATTTGGCCGCACGGCTTCATTTGCCAATACCACTTCAGCAATGGTAAGCCCTGCATCTTCGGCGACTTTCAACAATTGCAATGCGCTATCAAAGGGATAGGGCTCAACAAACTCACTGCTGTTAGTATCTGCACTGCTAGTTATTTCATCAAAGCTTAAAACGAAACCGCCCCCTACGGAGAAGTACACTTCATTAAGAACGATGATTCCCGCTTGATCGTAAGCGGTTAAACGCATCCCGTTCGGGTGCTGCTCTAGCGATTCACCAAAATTCATGACCAATTCATGCTCGGGATCGAATTGCACCAAATGCTCACCGTTCAGTTTCAGCTGTTTGTCTTTATAAATTTTTGCAATATATCCATCAATTTTATCCGGATCGACAGTATCGACTTTTTCGCCGAGCAAACCCAGCATCACCGCAATATCAGTAGAGTGCCCTTTACCGGTCATCGCTAAAGATCCGTAGAGATTGGCTTTAACTTTACGGGTGGCGCTAAATCGACCCTGCTTTTTTAGGCTCTCAATAAATCGATTAGCGGCAATTACCGGACCGACAGTGTGTGAACTTGAGGGACCTATACCTATTTTAAATAGATCGAAAATACTTAGTGACATAGACCTGAGTCCTTTATTTTTATAGTTATTGAGGCCTCTGCATAATGTTGCGAGCGAAGGTATACAAGGCAAAAACCGGTGAGATAGCAGAGCAAGTATGCCCCTCACTTTGGCTACAGTGTGCCCTTCTTTAGGGTATTACTGGTGTAAGTAAGCATATTGAGCCGGTTTTTACCGCCGCATTACCGAGCGCAGTTATCATACCCTCTGGGTAAGCTATGCAAAGGTCTCTATTATTAATATTACATTCATCGGACTTGTATAGCTCATTTTCCCACCCTCTTCAAGTCATCTGAGACAATACTTTCAGAGTGGATTCAAGTAGAAAAAATATATATATCACGACAATCTCATCAAACGCAGACTATCAATAGCAGCATAGAATATCAATCAAAAAGTTTCCTATAGGAAATACAAATATTCAAGCTGAACACTTGCCAATTCAACCAATTGAAAACTAAGAATATAATTCTTTTTAAGTAATTCTCTGTAAAATTTATTAGCCTGTTAACGCAATAATCAAAGGGTACAAGCTGTTGCTAATTAATCGCGCTTAAATGCGCTAAATTTTTTCAATAATCTCAAAAAAATCAATGCAACCTATTGATAAATAACTATTTATAAATAAAACCAAGCATATGTCTAGATACCTATACTCGCCTATAACCGCCACATACTACAACTTGGTATTTGCCAATATTTCTTATAGGAAACTTTATCTCCCATTCTGTTTTTTTTCTGTTACCATGGCGCCGCTTATAAATTTTTCCGCGCAGAACAAGTATAATTTTGCCGGACATACTTTAGTTTTTGAGCCTGAATAAATATAATGATTACTTTCTGCACAAAGCGACTTCAGAGTCGTAAGATATTGGCTGCCCAGATAAGTGAACAATCTTAACTGCAGCTTTAGGTACAGGCTATTTTTCATACTCTACTACTAGTCATACTTTTACTATAGTCATACTCTTACTATAGATAGTAGCGATAGGTGAAAATATTAGCCTAGGAGCAAGAAAGCAACACATCAGCAACTAAAACTGGACAGATAGCTGTCTCTTTTTAGTTATTTTTCAAGACAATGGAGAGACCTAGTATGTCAGATACCTTATTACGCACCCCACTTTATGATTTACACCTTGAGCTAGGCGGAAAAATGGTGCCTTTCGCAGGTTACCAAATGCCTGTGCAGTACCCACTTGGGGTAAAAAAAGAGCACCTCCACACTCGCGCCTCCTCCGGTCTTTTTGACGTATCTCACATGGGGCAAGTTAAGCTAGTAGGCGCCAATGCCGCTAAAGCACTCGAAAAGCTAGTACCTGTCGACATTATGGACCTGCCAATCGGCAAGCAGAAATACGCATTTTTCACTAATGATCAAGGTGGAATCATGGACGACTTGATGGTTGCCAACTACGGTGACTATCTATACGTCGTGGTCAACGCCGCCTGCAAGGAACAAGACATCGCGCATATGCGTGCCAACCTAGGTAATGATGTTAGCGTTGAAGTATTAGAAGACCGAGCACTGATTGCTATTCAGGGTCCTAAAACCGCACAGGCGCTAGGCCGTATTCAACCAGCACTTAAAGACATGGTATTTATGGACACGCAACTCATCGATATCGACGGCGCTGAATGTTTCGTGTCGCGCTCTGGCTACACCGGAGAAGACGGCTATGAAATTTCTATTCCCGCATCTGACACCTTGCGCTTAGTGACGCTATTTTTAGAGCAGCCAGAAATTGCAGCGATTGGCCTAGGCGCACGTGATTCACTGCGTTTAGAGTCTGGTCTCTGCCTGTACGGTCACGATATTGACACTACCACCACACCTTTAGAAGCCAGCCTAATCTGGGCTATCAGCAAAAATCGTCGCGCTGATGGCGAACGTGCTGGCGGCTTCCCTGGAGCTGATATCATCCTCTCGCAACTCACCAACAAAGACTGGACACGCAAGCGTGTTGGGCTACTAGGTGAAGGCCGCGCGCCGATTCGCGAAGGTGCCGAGCTGTTTAACGAAGCCGGCGATAAAATTGGCGTGGTTACCTCTGGAAGCTACGGCCCGACTATCGAGAAGCCAGTGGCAATGGGCTACGTTGCAACCGCTTACAGCAGCCTAGACAGCAAAGTTTTTGCCGAGGTTCGCGGCAAGAAACTACCGATGATCGTCTCGCGTGCACCTTTCATAGAGCAGCGCTACTTCCGCGGTTAATCCGATCTGGCATGAGTGACTTATTGCCTCGCTAAAAAGTCACTCATGCAATGTTCATAGAGCTAGAGAGAGAGAGAGAGAGAGAGAGAGAGAGAGAGCACCAGAAACCAAACACCACCTTCTAGTAACACCCACCATTTTTTACTCCGCAATTAAATACAATAGCGCATCTAAACCGATATTAGAGACCACATGCTCCGCCTGCTCTCTAACTAAAGGCTTGGCATGAAAGGCAACTCCTAAGCCCGCCGCAGCTAACATAGCTAGATCATTGGCGCCATCACCGACCGCGATCGTTGCAGACAAATCCAAGCCTTCTTTTTCCGCAATTTGTTGCAGGTAGCTGACTTTCATCTCGGCATTGACAATAGCACCCACCACCCGACCCGTGACCTGGCCATTTTCAATGTCTAATTGATTGGAATAGGCGTAATCAAAATGATACTTGTGTTGTAGATACTCGGCAAAGTAGTTAAAACCACCCGATAAAATAGCCGTTTTATAGCCCCGTTGCTGCAGCCCTTCAATCAAGGTCTGCATGCCCTCCATCATCGGCAAGTTTGCAGCTAGCTCGGCAAGCACCGTGGCACTTAAACCCTTGAGCAGTGCTAAGCGCTGCTTGAAACTTTGATTAAAATCCAATTCACCGCGCATCGCCGCCGCAGTAATCGCGATCACTTGCTCGCCAACTCCCGCTCTTTTGGCCAGCTCATCAATCACCTCTACCTTGATTAAGGTAGAGTCCATATCAAAGACAGCGAGCTTGCGCTTGCTCGTCAGCTGCTCGCTACTCAACAACACTATATCTACGGCTAGCTTTTCTGCCAGCAACTTACAACTCAATTGAAATTTTGCTAAATGCTCTCTGCCTATTTGCAACCGCAAAGTGGCGCATCGATCATCAACTCGCGCGAACTCAGCGTTGATTAACAGCACCTTTTGCGCGCCTAAAAACTGCAAAACAGCCTGCTGCTGAGTAGCTAACAGCGTTTCTGATAATAAAAATAGCTTGTACACTTGCCCTGTCTGGTCACTCAACATCAATTTTCCCTGCGCAATTAGAAATACTCGGCAATTATCCTAGATTCAGCGCTAGAGCGCAAAAAAATCCTATCTAACTACTCAGCAGTTCACAGATTACCGCCAATTAAGGCTGTTTGAAACTGAGCTAATTAGCTACAATGCTCGCATAAAATAATTATTCTTATAGGTAGAAAATGAGTCGAATTCAGATCAAAAAAGCGGTTATCCCCGTCGCAGGACTGGGCACTAGAATGCTGCCCGCCACTAAAGCTATCCCGAAAGAGATGCTGCCGATTGTCGATAAACCGCTCATTCAATACATTATAAATGAATGCGTGGCCGCCGGCATTACTGAAATAGTGTTAGTCACCCACTCTTCTAAGAATGCCATAGAAAACCATTTTGATCGGTCTTTCGAGCTGGAAACCACCTTGGAAAACCGGGTCAAACGTCAGTTACTAGAGCAAGTCAAAGGCATTGTTCCACGCGGCACAACCATCATGCACGTTCGCCAGGGAGAGGCCAAAGGCCTTGGCCATGCGGTCCTAAAGGCACGACCGATGGTCGGAGATGAGCCCTTTGTAGTGATTCTTCCCGATGTTATCTTGGATGAGTATTACTCGGATTTAAGCTCTGACAATTTAGCGCAAATGATCGACAGATACCAAGAGAGTCAACACAGTCAAATCATGGTTGAAGCTGTGCCTGACGACCAAGTGAGTAAATACGGAATTGTCGATTGCAACGGCCGAGACCTGACACCGGGCAGCTCGGCTAAAATGCACGCAGTGGTTGAGAAACCAAGCGCTGAGGATGCACCTTCCAATTTAGCAGTGGTAGGCCGCTATGTGCTTAGTGCCAGTATTTGGGATCTTTTAGAGAACACCTTACCCGGTGCCGGCGATGAAATTCAGCTGACTGATGCGATTGCAAAACTGATCGACACTGAAACCGTGGAAGCTTATTGCATGGTCGGTAAATCACATGATTGTGGAGGAAAAATAGGCTACATGAACGCCTTTGCAGAATACAGCTTAAGAGATAAAACCAGAGGTGCTGAATTTAGAGCGAACTTAGTGAAACTTCTAGCGCAGTACCCTGAAACCAGCGCATAACCCCCCTTTTCAAGATTATATACTCTGAATACTGCCCTGCTGAACATCCAACCGGGCAGTATTATAAGACTGATCTGCTACTGATCAGTGTCACTTTTTAGCTTTGCTGACGCTTGACCGATTTCTTCATGACTTTTTTAGCCTTGCGCTTTTTCGCACGATTAGACAAACCTTTACTGCCCTTATTAAGATTTGCCACTTCTTTTTCGGCGCTCGACAAAGGTATTTTATGCTTATCGCCCGCAGCTTTGACTTTATCCTTTTTCGGTTTTCTAGGTGCTCTGTGCAAATTAGCTTTAGTATCTTGCGGCGCTACATCAACATTTAACTCGGCCTCAGGCCTTCTGCTTTGTGCCTTTGGTTGTCTAACCTTACTCTTCGGCTTAGTCGTATAAACCTCTTCAGCTGACGCACTCTTCGCTTTAGACTTAGATTTTTTAGCGTCGACACTACTGGCGGAGCGCTTAGCTTTTTTAACGCTGGCTAGCGTGGCGACTAATTCGAAATCAATTTTTCGATCATCCAAATTAACCGCGACTACTTTAACACTCAACTGATCACCGAGTCTGAAGACTTGGCGACTTCTCTCACCTATCATGCGCTGCTTAGCGGCTTCAAAATGATAGTAATCTTTAGGCAGTGCCGTGATGTGAATTAAGCCTTCTATATACACATCTTTTAGCTCGACAAATAAACCGAAACCCGTCACAGCAGTCACAGTACCGGTAAAGTCATTGCCGACTTCAGATTGCATATATTCACATTTCAACCATGCCATCACATCGCGGGTCGCGTCATCGGCACGGCGCTCGGTCATTGAACAGTGCTCAGCTAAGGAGAGTACTTGCTCAATATTGTAAGGGTATCGATAGGCGCTATTGGCGGCAAACGGCTCAGGTCGGGCAATCGCCTTTAACGGACTGTCAGAGTGGATAAGCGAGCGAATTGCACGGTGCACCAATAGATCAGGGTAGCGGCGAATCGGGGAAGTAAAATGCGTATACGCTGCATAAGCCAGTCCAAAATGCCCTTCTTCTTCAGGGCTGTATACCGCCTGCGACATAGATCGCAGCATCATCACTTGAATCACCTGACGGTCGGCTCTATCAATAATAAACGCCGCCAATTTCTGATAGTCAGCGGGCTGCGGATCGTCTTGCCCGGTCAACTCTAACCCCAGTTCTGCCAGATAGCTTCTCAGGTTTTGCAGACGCTCGGTTTTCGGTGGCTGGTGCACGCGGTACAAGCTCGGCAGCTTTGAGCTAATGATAAAGCGCGCGGTAGCCACGTTGGCCAGCAACATGCACTCTTCAATTAATTTGTGTGCATCATTGCGCTTAATCGGCACAATTTTGTCTATTTTACGATCTTCGGCAAAAATCACCCGAGTCTCGACCGTATCAAAATCCATCGCGCCTCTTAAATCACGCGCTTCACGCAACTGTAAGTACAAGCCTTTCAGGCAGCGGATGTGCGGCATTACCGCTTTATACTCAGCTCTTAGCTGTTCGCCATCCGAACCTTTATCCAACATACTAGCGACTTTAGTATAGGTTAGCCGAGCGTGGGATTTAATCACCGCTTCATAAAATTTATAGCCTGATAAGCGCCCTGCTGAACTCACCGTCATTTCACAGACCATCGCCAATCTATCGACGTTAGGCTTGAGCGAACACAGCCCATTTGACAGTACTTCCGGTAACATCGGCACCACAAAATCTGGGAAATACACTGAGTTACCGCGCTTGTGCGCCTCCATGTCTAATTCTGTATTGGGCAACACATAATAAGATACATCGGCAATCGCCACCCACAGCCGCCAACCGCCAGACTTTTTAGTCTCAGCGTAGACAGCATCATCAAAATCACGCGCATCTTCGCCATCGATAGTGACGAATGGCAAGTGACGCAAGTCGATCCGCCCCTCTTTCGACTCTGCGGTGACTTGCGGCTCGATACCGGCAACTTGCTGATCGACCGCTTCAGGCCAAGTATCGGGTATATCGTAGTTATGGATAGCCACTTGGATTTCCATCCCCGGCGCCATGTGATCGCCTAAGACTTCTATTACCTTGGCCTGCGCCAGATTGCGCTTACTCGGCTGACTGGTAATTTCGACCACCACCAATTGATCATTATTATAAACTAAGCGGCTCTCTGGGTCGGCGAGGACCATAATTTCTTGGGTGATTCGCTGGTTCTCTGAACGCAGATGACCAAAGCCATTTTCACCGTGAAAGCGCCCTACCAGCTTGTGGGTATTGTGCTCTAACACCTCGACAATTTTGCCCTCTCGACGCCCTCGTGAATCTTTACCTAAAGGCTGAATAACCACTTTGTCGCCATCGAAGACCTGGCGCATTTGCCGGGCGCTGATAAAGATATCACTGCCTTTCTCCGGGCTGGCGAAACCAAAGCCATCTCGGTGACCGATGATTCGACAATTGATCAAATCCATCTGTTTGAGGATGCCGAATTCATTTTTCCGGTTACTCATTAACTGCCCATCGCGACACATCGCTTTGAGACGATACATCACAGCATTGAAAGAGTCTCCCTCTTGCACCGCTAATTGAGCACACAATTCAGGGTGCGAAATCGGCGCTCCCCATTTAGCCATAAATTCTAGAATGTACTCACGACTTGGTACTGGGTTTTGATATTTTTCCGCTTCTTTTTTTGCAGCGGGGTCTTGCTTGGTCCAATCTTGGCTCATAATATATATTTCCATATAGCTAAACGCTGCTGGCACAGGCTAAAACTTATTGTTTTTTAGCGCTAAAACCACACAGCCGTTTGCTGGTCGAGGAACATGCGAAACTATTTTCTGCCTTGTGTGAAAAAAGGTTCGCATATTCCCTGTATTTTTTAGTTATTAAATTAGTCTAGATATCGCACGCTTTGATGCGCTTTAGTTACCTGACACTCATGCAGAGCTCCTCACCCAACAAACGATCGCCGTTTCTTCAGCTGAATCGCGGTTGAGATTTTTTGAGGTTAGCGATCACGGTATTTATTATGCACCGGCGACGCTCAAGCACTAAATCTAGATTAACAGGCAGCATTTGCTATCCTGTGGCTAATTTTAATGCTTATAACGATAAAAGCCGAGTAATAACTCGGCTTTTATCGTTGATTAGGCTTTATTTAAGATTTTACGTCAGACTCGCCTTCATCAAGCTCTTCACCTTCATAGCCATCTTTCTCAAAGCCTTCACCTTCGACAAAGCTATGCTCTTCCTTAGGCGGGATAATTAAGTCTTCTTTCGAAATACCCATCATCAACAGCGCATTTGCAGCGACATAAATAGATGAATAGGTACCTACCACCACACCAACTAACAGGGCGACAGCAAAACCGAAAATCATTTGCCCACCAAAAATAGCTAATATGACCAGCACAATCAAGGTCGTCAATGAAGTGACTATGGTCCGACTTAAAGTTTGCGTTAACGAGATATTCATCACTTCAAGCGGGGTCTCTTTACGCAGCTTACGAAAGTTTTCCCGAATTCGATCAGAGACCACAATAGTATCGTTTAGCGAGTAACCTATCACCGCGAGAATGGCCGCCAATACGGTTAAATCAAACTCTAGTTGAAATAGCGCAAAGAATCCCAACACGATCACTACATCGTGAATCAGAGCGATCACCGCCCCCACTGAAAACTTTAGCTGGAAGCGGAAGGTTACATACACCATGATCATGAACAGTGCCAACAGCATGCCCAAACCACCTTGTTCGCGAAGTTCATCACCCACTTGAGCGCCGACAAATTCGTTGCGACGCAACTCAATTTGTTGATCAGAATTGGCTTTTAAGGCATCCAGTACTCTATTACCTAATTTCGGATCGTGTGCCTCTTGCAGACGAATCAGTATGTCTTTTGGCGAGCCAAAGGTTTGCACTACGACATTGTTAAAACCAGCCACCTCCAATTCAGTACGAATTTTTTTACTGTCGGCATTGGACTGGTAGTGGACTTCAACTAAACTGCCGCCAGTAAAATCCAAACCTAACTTCAAACCATTTACAACCATTGCGCCTATTGAAACCAACAACAGCATGGCTGAGAATGCGAGCGCTAACTTCTGCGCCCCCATAAAATTAATAACTTTTCTATTAACACTCATCAGATAAGCCTTTTATATCGACAATGATTTAAGTTGGCGTCCGCCATAACTTAAATTCACTAGTGCACGAGTTACCATAATGGCGGTAAACATGGATGTCACAATACCTACAGATAGTGTGATCGCAAAACCTTTAACCGGCCCGGTTCCCATCGAGAACAAGATAACCGCAGCAATTAAAGTAGTTATATTGGCGTCAAAAATAGTGGTGAAAGCACGGTCAAAGCCAGCACTAATCGCCGACTGAGGCGGCAGACCATTGGCCAGCTCCTCTTTTATTCGCGCAAATATCAACACGTTTGCATCCACCGCCATACCCACCGTCAACACAATACCTGCGATACCTGGCAAAGTTAAAGTGGCTGACAGCAATGACATGACCGCGGTCAACAATACCAAATTCACCATCAACGCAATGTTCGCCAACAGGCCAAATACGCGATAGTAGACCAGCATAAACAACAACACTAAGGCGAAGCCAATTTGTACTGAGGTCATACCCAACTCAATATTTTCCGCCCCTAAACTTGGACCGACCGTCCGCTCTTCGACAAAGTAGATAGGCGCAGCTAGCGCACCGGCGCGAAGTAGCAAGGCTAATTCAGTAGACTCACCTTGACCATCGAGCCCGGTAATTCTAAAAGAGTTACCTAGTACCGACTGAATAGTTGCCAGTGAAATAATCCGCTTTTCTACGTAAGGAAGACGCTTAGCGACTCTTTTTCCATCGATAGTCTCGTAGATAGTCCGCGCTTTATGCTCAATGAACAGCACTGCCATACGGCGCTGAATAGCGTCGCGAGTGGTACGAGACATTAACTGCCCACCTTTAGAATCAAGGGTGATGTTAACTTGTGGCGAACCATTTTCATCAAAGGAAGCCTGTGCATTCGACACACTAGCACCGCTGACAATCACATCTTTTTCTATGCTGGCGGTACGATCTGGATCAGATCTAAATTTAAACACTTCGGTCGTGGCACGCGTGGCACTAGGACCCGCTTCCAATCTAAATTGCAGATTGGCGGTCTTACCGATAATCCGCTTAGCTTCTGCGGCATCTTGAATACCCGGCAGCTGTACAACTATTCGATTGCGCCCCTGACGTTGCACTAACGGCTCTGCAACTCCCAACTCGTTAACACGATTTCTCAAAGTGGTTAAGTTCTGCTTGATTGCGTAATCTTCTATGTCTCTTATGGTGCTTTCTTTAAGATTGACAACCACATAAAAACTGCCATTTCTATCTTCAGTCGTTACTAGGAAACCTGGGTACTCATTGCGGATAAAGCTCTGCGCTTTATCACGTGTTTCAAGATCGGCAAATTTTACCGCTAGCGAGCCATCTTCACCGCGCTCTACAGCACGATAGCGCAACACTTCAGCACGTAATTTGGTTTTTATTTCAGAAATATAAACTTCTAAGCGCTGACCGACTGCCTGCGCCATATCCACTTCTAGCAAAAAGTGCACACCGCCTCGTAGATCTAAGCCCAACTTCATTGGCCCAGCACCTAAATCCTCTAACCACTGCGGAGTAGTGGGTGCCAAGTTAAGTGCGACCACATAGTTGTCACCCAATAACTCTGCAATAGTTTGCTTAGCTTTAAGCTGTGTCTCGCCATCAGCAAATCTAATCAAGCCACCTTTCGCGGTTAACTCGCTCGATTTAAAACTAATCTTGTCGCGCTTTAATTTTTTCTCGACTCGCGCAATCAGCGCCTCATCAGTCAGATATATATTACGAGTGCCCGATACTTGCACAGCGTAATCATCAGGATAAAAATTCGGGGCAGCGTAAATCACACCTAAAACCAGCACAGCTAAAATCAGCAGGTTTTTCCACAGAGGGTAACGATTGAGCATAGTGCTCGCTTCCTTTTCAGATACGAAAACGCCATTTTTCAATGGCGTTTGTGACAGAGTGCGTTAACATCAACACTTAAATACTTTTCATTGTGCCTTTTGGTAAAGCCGCTGAAATATGCACTTTTTGAAAGCTTAACTGCGTGCCTTCGCTCACTTCTAAAGTAACATAATCATCATTTAACTTAACCACTTTGCCAATGATGCCGCCCGATGTCATGACCTCATCACCTTTGCCGATAGCGGAGACTAAGTTTTTATGATCTTTTGCACGCTTGGCCTGTGGGCGCCACATGAAGAAATAAAAGATCAAACCAAAACCAACTAAAAAGATGATATTAAAAATTCCGCTATCGGGTCCTCCGATTGCAGAGCCCTCAGCATATGCTGGAGAAATAAAGAAGCTCATTGCTACTCCTAATAAAGTTCTAAAGAAATTGTTAATTTTTATTCCCGACATTCAGGAACATCTAGACCACGCTTGCGATAAAATTCAACCACAAAGTCGCTCAATTTACCTTGATCTAAAGCATCGCGCAATCCCTGCATCAAACGTTGATAAAAACGTAAGTTATGAATGGTATTGAGCTGCGATCCCAAGATCTCTTTACACTTATCTAAATGATGCAAATAAGCGCGACTAAAGTTGCGACAAGTATAACAATCGCAAGTTTCATCCAAAGGCCGAGTATCTGTTTTATTGGAGGCATTTCTTAGCTTTACAACCCCTGTATCAACAAACAAATGCCCATTTCGTGCATTGCGGGTCGGCATTACGCAATCGAACATATCAATCCCGCGACGCACACCTTCCACTAAATCTTCCGGCTTGCCGACCCCCATCAAATACCTGGGCTTATCTTCGGGCAACTGATGGGCGATATGGTCTAATACCTTGACCATTTCATCTTTGGGCTCCCCCACTGACAAGCCGCCAATCGCATAGCCATCAAATTCAATCTCGATCAGCCCCTTTAACGACTCATCCCTTAAGCTGTCATACATGCCACCTTGCACAATGGCAAACAAAGCGGCCGGATTGTCCGCGTGGGCATTTTTAGAGCGCTCGGCCCAGCGCAGGGACAAGCGCATCGAATCTGCCGCTTGCTGCTCAGTGGCTGGATAAGGCGTGCACTCATCAAAAATCATCACTACGTCTGAACCTAAATCACGCTGCACTTGCATCGACTCTTCAGGGCCCATAAAGACCTTAGAGCCATTCACCGGCGACTGAAAATGTACTCCCTTCTCAGTGATTTTGCGCGTCTTTCCTAAACTAAACACCTGAAACCCACCGGAGTCGGTCAAAATAGGGCCTTTCCACTGCATAAAATCATGCAGGTCGCCGTGCTTTTTAATCACTTCTGTCCCGGGGCGCAACATTAAATGAAAGGTATTACCCAGAATCATCTGGGCCCCAGTCTCTTCAATGTCCCTTGGCAACATACCCTTCACCGTGCCATAGGTACCCACTGGCATAAAGGCAGGAGTATCAACCACGCCACGCGGAAAAGTAATCCGCCCACGGCGCGCCTTACCTTCCTGCTGTAGTTTCTCAAATTTCATAAAACATTTTCTAGACACAACACTTCCTCAATTCACTGGCAAAACAGGCCAACATTTTACTGCTAAGCAGCTGTTTTAATATAGATATTTAGAGACCTCAGCATAACTTACCCAAAGGGTATGATAACTGCGCTCGCAACGTTATGCAGAGGTCTGATTTAAATTATTAAGCACACCCATCAACGCGGCGTAATAAACATCGCATCGCCGTAACTAAAAAATCGATATTTTTCAACCACCGCCTGCTGATAGGCATGAATAGTGTGTTCAAAGCCGGCAAAGGCACTCACCAACATCAACAAAGTAGATTCAGGCAAATGGAAATTAGTCACCAGCCTATCGACCACGCGGTATTCATAGCCAGGATAAATAAAGATACTAGTATCACCACACATAGCGCTGATTTCACCACCGGCGGCTGCGGATTCCAAACAGCGTACACTTGTAGTCCCTACCGCGATCACTCGCCCACCGTTAGCTTTAGTCTGCTTTACTTGCCGACAAACCTCCTCACTCACTTCAATATATTCAGCATGCATGACATGCTCAGTGACAGTCTCGACCTTCACCGGCTGAAATGTCCCCGCGCCGACATGCAAAGTAACAAACGCAGTGTCGACCCCTTTGGCTTTAATCTCCTCGATAAGCTCAAGATCAAAATGCAAGCCGGCCGTTGGCGCAGCCACCGCTCCAGGCTTATGGTTATAAACCGTTTGGTAGCGCTCTCGATCTTCCAGCTGATCAGCTCTGTTCATATAGGGCGGTAACGGCATATGCCCATGCAGCTCCAGAGCATTAATCAAACTGCCCTCAATCTGAAAAGTTAACTCAAACAAATTGCCTTTTCGCCCGACCACCGTCGCTTGAATCCCCCCCTCAAAAAACAACACCGTGCCCACTTTAGGCGAGCGGCTAGATTTAACATGCGCCAGCGCAGCTCGCTCAGCGGTGACGCGCTCAATCAACAACTCAACTTTACCACCGGTTTCTTTCTTGCCGAACAATCGCGCCGGAATCACCCGGGTATCGTTAAAAACCAGCAAATCCCCAGGCTGCAACAAATCCACCAAATCCGAAAACTGACGATGCTGTAACTCACCACTTTTCCCATCTAAACAAAGCAGACGGCTGGCACTACGCTTTTCTAACGGAAAACTGGCGATCAACTCTTCGGGCAAATCAAAACTAAAATCAGATACTTGCATTAACACACTACTTTACTAAATGGATTCTTAGGGCTGAAAGACTAAACGTCAGCATAAAACCTGAATCCGTGACTACAACTGCAGCACATAGCACAAGCGCTTGATTCACTTTGAAGTCACGGATTCAGATAAAAGATATTAAGGCGCGGGATTATACAGTAAATCCGGCCTTATTTAAGAAAAAATCAATTAATTGATTGACGCATTTGAATAGCACCCTATAATACGCCGCATCTACTAAGCAGCAATGCCCTAGCAGATACTTAAAGACCGATGCCAGTGTGATGGAATTGGTAGACATAGGGGATTCAAAATCCCCCGCTTAATAGGCTTTAAGAATTAATAGCCTCGTTACTCACAGATATAGAGCCGAGGCTTTTTTGTGCCTGAAGGAAAACAAAGTGGATTCCTATTTATAACCACTGCCCGCTTAATAGGCGTGCCGGTTCATTCCTATAAATAAAGAGTGCCACTGGTACCATTTGTCTTTAAGTAATAATTCAGCCAGTGTTTTAGACAAAGTGAACAACGACCATAAACCGGTGATGATTACACGGCAAAATGGCAAACCTGCCATCGTGATGAGTGTTGAGGATTTTCAATCCTACGAAGAAACTGCCTATTTAATGGCTAGCCCAAAAAATGCAGAACGCTTAAATCATGCTATCTCTGAAGTAGCAGCTGGTAAAATAACACCAAGGGAACTCATTGAAGAATGATCATATCTTGGGCAGATAAAGCTTGGGAGGACTACCTTTACTGGCAACAGATTGATAAGAAAATGTTAAAGCGAATTAATACGCTGATCAAAAACATCAGCCGGGAACCTTTTGAGGGCATTGGTGATCCAGAACCTCTAAGACATAATTGGTCAGGTTACTGGTCGCGACGGATTGATCGGGCGCAGCGTATTGTTTATAAGATCACTGATGAAGCGATTATTATAGTTCAATGCCGATACCATTACTAAAAATCATCGGTAACCTCTAGTTTTGATCTTAAATAAAAACATGGCCGTCCATATTTTTGCGAAAGACTCCCCCGCTATGAACTAAATTGACCGCCGCTCAGATAGACCGCATAGCCCAGCTTGGATCTTCGCGACATTCTGGTCGCTACTCTCGCCAATTTAGTCAATAGCTCCGACGGTAATTAAAGGGGGTTGGCAGCTCCGTGGCTAGATTTTTTGTATAGCAATACTTTTATCTACAATACAGACAAATAGCAGTGAAAACAGCTGAATAATCCTTTAACCGCAGTGATAAAAAGAGCCTGTCCCATTTTTTTTTGTATTTAGTAAATTGAGAATGGTAGAAAAAACCTGATTATTAAAGACTTCTAATACTTGTAAACGGTCATTTACAGTAGATATAATACCCTCGGCATAAAGGCTCTAAATCCCTATATTGTCAGAATTAAGCCTTGAAGGTGTTGCTGGCCGCGACCTGCCCAAAATAGCGTATAGGGTTACAGATTTTAAGAAAATTACCTTTAGAGAACTCACACCAATCACTGTTATGTGTAACAGTAAAAAAGCATAGGCTATTGTACTTATAGCCTATGCTTTACCTGAGAGGAAGAGGTAATAACGTATAATAACCTTAACTGGGTAATGATCGATAACGTAGCTTTTTAAAGAATCATTCCACGTAAATTCCCTCAATTAAAGAATCATTCAATATACTATTAGAATTTATATCATTTCCTGCTGCTAAAGATTGTATTTCATCTTCAACCAATACCGTACCATCTGCAAACACAACTTCTTCTATTTTATAGTGACTATCAGAAAATGCATTTTCAAATGTAATTTGATCTTCTGAATCCCCTAAAATATCTTCAATTGATAAGACTATATTATCTCCATCACGGCCTATAGTAACATCTTCTCGTAAAATACCTTCCCCTAAAATAATACGATCCGTTGTCGCAAACGCTTCCTGATAACTACCTCCATTATACCCTATTGCGTAATCTCGGATAGTGTCTTGACCGTCTCCACGGTTAAAGAGATAGGTATCTGCTCCCGTCCATCCTTCTAAACGGTCATTACCTGTACCGCCATTAAATGTATTCTCAGCAGTCGCTGCCACACCGCCATGGTTTTGATATCGAGCTTGAACTTGGTTAATACGCAGCGTATCGTCACCTGCATCACCGTTTAGATGGTTACTACCACTGTAATCCGCTGTGATTAGATCGGCACCCTCACCACCAGAAACAACATCGTCACCATGATTAGCATGTAAGATGTCGTCACCTAATCCCCCTTGGATATCATCATTACCCGCACCTGCGATAATGGTGTCATTACCCTCGCCACCGTCAATTTGATCGGCACCAGTACCTGCAGTAATTGAATCATTACCAGCACCTCCTAATACCAGGTTATCGCCGTTACCGACGTTCAGGATATCGTTACCATCAAGGCCGGAGATCTGATCAACAAACTCAGTGCCATTAAAAACATCATCATTATTAGTAAATTCAACAATGTTAGCTGCAGCAAGTTCAAAAATCTGCTGGGTATTCAAAGAAGTACCATTAGAAAACTGTAGTTCCTCTATGCGATAAGCAACGTTACTGTAAGCATCTTCGATACTAATTTTATCACCCGTCAAACCGTTTTCATCGCTAATCAACAAGACTAAATTGTTGCCTTCGCGCGTGGCAGTGACATCAGTAACAGCAATGTTTTCCCCAAAAACTATACGGTCAACTGTTGTAAAAGTGTTTTGATCATAAGCACTACGGTATGCACTGCTATAACCTATTGCGTAATCTCGGATAGTGTCTTGACCGTCTCCACGGTTAAAGAGATAGGTATCTGCTCCCGTCCATCCTTCTAAACGGTCATTACCTGTACCGCCATTAAATGTATTCTCAGCAGTCGCTGCCACACCGCCATGGTTTTGATATCGAGCTTGAACTTGGTTAATACGCAGAACATCATCACCTGCATCACCATTCAACTGGTTACTGCCACTAAAACCCACTGTTATTAGATCTGCACCGGCCCCACCGTAAATAACATCATTACCTGCGCCAGCGGTAACCGTATCGTTTCCGCCTAACCCAATAATAACCTCACCAAAATCAGAGCCTATAATCTGCTCCGCTTGCGAAGTGCCAACAATCAGACCTATTTGAGAAATAAGTTCATGGTTAGTAAAACCAGTTGGATTTTCCTCTATCATTGCGTTTATAAAGGTATAGCTATCCCAATCTAGTCCTTGCTTCTGTATTTGTAGCTTAAAAGAAGCTGCATCTTGTAGAGCGTCAATCAAATTTATCTCAGCCTGCTGACTGATTAAAAGCTCTGCTTGCTCAAAGTTCAAAAACAGCTCTGTTCCAGGGGCTAAGTCTATAGTGACAGCTTCTAAATAGGGTTTTAATCTAGTTTCTACCAATAATCCATTGTAAACAGAGTCACGTAATTCGTTATATGCGTCATCGATTAGGTTTTGTTGAGCAACAGATAAACGCAATGTCCCGTCTGTATTTAGTAAATTGGGAATGGTAGCAAAAACCTGATTATTAAAGACTTCTAATACTTGTAAACGGTCATTTACAGTAGAGATGATACCCTCGGCATAACTACCATTAGAAGCTGAGTAGATTACAGAAGATTGATCATTCCATTCATTAAGACGTTGATCTAGCGTTTTGAAATTTGCACTATTAGCCCAGGCAATTAATAGCCCATCCAGCTGGTTTAGCTGTGCTGTAGCAGAGGATTCCGTTGAATATTCGCCAAGAAGGGCTGCCAATTCAGGAGACAAAGCGCTGGCTTGTTTTAAATCTCTGACGGCTCCTGAGCCCTGCATATCAGGGAGAGCTTGTAGCGCTTCTGGAATTGCAATGGTATCTGTAAATTCACGGAAAAAATTATTTACAGCTAAGTCTAGACTACCAGTCGAGCTACCTTTTGCAGTACCTGCATTACCATCAGTTCCGTCAGTTTTTATATAACCGCCTTGTGCAATGGAAATATTATCATTCCCTACATCTACGACTGACGAGATATATTGAGTGCCAATACTTTGAATACCTAATTCCGTTAATGTAGAAAGTTCATTACTTTGGCTTATACCATCCTGATTGAAATCTTGCCAAATACGCAGTTCAGAGAATTGAGCATCCGCTGCATCAACCTTGCCATCATTATTGGTGTCGAGTTCTGCCAGTGCATCAAAACCATTTAAAGCTTTGGTACCATCTGCTTTTAGGGTGTTATCGCCAAATAATTCGCCGCCATTGTCGATTAAGCCATTACCATTGCGATCTAATACTAAAATTCCATCGTCGGCACTAATCCAACCAGTGCCATTCTTGACGCCATCACCGTCGTGATCGAAGTTAACAGTGCCATCAGCCGCAGTAGTTTCTATGCCATCGCCATCTAAATCTAAAACTAGTGGATCACGTCGAGGGGGCTCAACCCAATTGATTGCAGCGTTAAGTAAATCGTTTATGGAGGTAGATATTTCATTTGGCAAAGGTAAATTTTGGCCTATACTGTGCCCGGCGTTATCTAAAAAGTCCTCAAATGGTGAAATCAATTCACTCATGTGCTCTACAAAGAAGCTAATCATTTCTGGGTCAGATAAAGTATTTTTAACTTTTTCAAAAATGTTTTGAGTAGCATCCAGATTTATAACAATTGCAAAAGCAGTGGCTAAAGCTACAGGAACAGCACCAACTCCTGTTAATACAGCGAAAGATGCTATGGTTGATAACCCTGCGCTAGTTAAACCAAGTACATTACTAGAAGTAATATTGTCATTACTATAGTTAGCTATATTATTAGCTACTTGCATACCTAGTGATGATAAGTTAGCCCCGGTTCCAAATGGAGTGCTGGCCAATAACGTTGAAGCTAAACCATATATATTTGTTATTAAATCTAATGGAGCTGAGCTATTCCCAGTATTAACTCCATTTTGATATGATAAAACTAAATCTGGTAAATCTTTATAACTTACATTCAACATATTCCGTCCCTGTTTAAGTTGATTTTAAATAAACAAATAAAGCAAACAACACTACAATTATCACATTAGTAAACTTTAACGTCATTGATTTTAATTTTGTATCAGCATCTATGCCCTTTATTTTATATATCTTTGAATAATAGTTTCCTTCAATAGTGTTTTTTACTAAATATATATTTAATCTCACTAAATAATTTGCTGTAAAGGATATCAACAGGCCTACACCAGAAAAATCAAGTGGATTAATAGCAGATATATATTTTGAAACACCCTCTACTATCACAAAATAAATCAATATTGAAATTGATATAAAAAACAAGAAAGAAATAAAAACATAAGCTCTTCGATCTGAGCCGGTTAACTTAAAGTTATAAACTTCAGAAGCTTTTGGGAATGTTTTGTGCTCTAAAGTAAACTTTTCAGCTTTCCAAACTATAATTATGCAAAAGAATACTACAGATAAGATTAAAGACATTAAATTTCCTTTTTAATTAATATTTAGTCATTATTTAGGTTACAAATAATAAAAAGTTACTAAATTGTTTTCACAGCCTAACATTTTTACCAAAAATTTTTATAACTAAAATCAGAAAACAAGAAACTGAAGACCGTGTATTACAACTATATTTTATGCCTATAAATATATTAAACTACTTAACACCGCTCCATGGCTTTAAAGGTAATCGAGTTGAACTTATTACTTGAGCCTAGAAAATACGCAGCCTTCTACATCATGAAATATTAAATATTGTTTATCGTTATCCTTTACATAATCGGCGAATAAAAAAACTGCACCGAGCAGTTCAAAACATTGATTCTGTGGAAGCAATTAATATTTTTAATTCCACTGCGAACCCAATATATTACAATCGAAAATATTTTTTAGGTAAGCGAACTTAAAGATGCTGTAAAGTTTCATTTATTAACAGACTGTTAGAGATATTAAAAATACATAAACACCGATTGAATGATAATTATTCTTATCTTAAAAGAAACACTATTACTTTTCAAGTTTTGTGAAAAATATTCATGAATTTTAAAACAAATTTTAGGTGTGACGCAGTAATAGCCTATAAGTGGAAAAGAAACTGATGGGTAGATCCAGGTCTCTTCTTTTCATACCAGCGCTGGACGCCATGAATCGATTGCTATTTTTCCTCAAGAATTATGAATTATTCTTGACAGCCTCCAGCCATCATTACATTACTTCTACTCGCTTTACTAACTAAGACCTGAATCCGTGACTTAAAAATTACAAATATTGTACCAAAGCCATGCACCATCGGTGTTTACGCGGTAAAATATCCGATTATTATACTCACCCAATCAGTGATATTTCAATGCGCACATTTAAGCTAGAACAATCCAAAACTGAAATCCTGTCACCACATGCTGGATTAGCGTTAGTAGGTCATTATCTTAACCAGCAGACTACATTAAATAAAACCTCTCGCACTATATCTAAGCGCCATGGTATCTCAAATATAGACCTTATCCGTACCTATTTGGGTCAGATGTGTCTAGGAAAAAGCGACTTCGAAGCTGTAGAAAACTCTCGTCATGATCCTTTTTTTAAAGCGGCGATGGGTATCAAACAATCCGTCTCTTCAGCAAGACTACGTCAGCGCTTCGATGAAGATGCTGCTCGATTGATCCCCCTTTTGGACGCTGCTAGTGTGGAGTTCATGAAAAATGTTAAGGTGCCGATCACTGGGTTATTGAGAATCTGCTGATTTAAGGTCGCTTACACTGCGTCAGCATCTTCTCAGCAAGAGCAAGTTCTATATGCTCAAAAGGCAGCAGCACTAACAATAATAAAAATGGATTTTGACCAAGCAGGCCAAGAAATTTCAATCTATACATCTTTAATTGAAAGTGAAGAGAAAAAATTGAACTCCTTAATTCCAAAGTTGGGAATAATGCTAAAGAAATAAATAGACAAATACAGAAATATAAAGATAAGCGAGAAGTGGTTGCTAAAAGGCAATCCGACATAGTTTTGAATATAATAAAGAAAAACAAACATTCGAATGATTATTTGAGTGAATGTATCCCAATGTAGAAGTGGATAAACGGAGCTGAGCAGACCATTTGAAATGTATTTTGGTGTAATGAAGCTTTCTTAGTAAAATATTATCGGATGTGGCCTACCTTCTAAAAGTATGATTAGGCGCGCTGATGTTGTAAGTTTTGCAAGGGTATTGCAATAGTTTTGCAAGTACAAAAAACGATAAGTTATTTTTTGATGTAAGTATTTGAAATGTAAAAAGAATTGGTCGGAGTAGCAGGATTTGAACCTGCGACCACTTGTCCCCCAGACAAGTGCGCTACCAAACTGCGCTATACCCCGATGTGCGGTGTTTCAGGACGGCATCTTACCTGAAATAAGATGGTTGTCAAAGCTTTAAACGGGCTTTTTGCAAGTAGTTAACAGCTCTTCAAGTTCGCTGATGGTCTGTCGGATAACTTGTTTATATCTATCGCTTTCTTGAGATCCTTGGTCGCCTTTAAGCCATTGTTTGGCGCCGCTGATGGTGTAGCCTTGTTCGTGTAGTAAACTGCGAACTTGACGAATGACGATGATATCTTGGCGCTGGTAGTAGCGTCTGTTACTGCGCTTTACCGGCTTTATCTGCGGGAACTCTTGCTCCCAGTAGCGTAGTACATGGGTTTTTACCTCGCAAAGCTGAGCTACTTCACCGATTGTGAAATAGCGCTTTGGAGGAATACCAGGTAGTTCTTGTGGGTTAAGCTCGGTTTGCGGCATAGTTATCTACGCGATCCTTTAGTTTTTGACCGGGGCGAAATGTCACTACACGCCGCGCTGATATAGGTACTTCTTCGCCTGTTTTAGGGTTGCGGCCAGGTCTTTGGCTTTTGTCGCGTAGGTCAAAATTACCAAATCCGGACAGTTTAACTTGCTCGTTGTTGGTCAAACTCTGGCGGATTTCGTTGAAAAAACTTTCAACGATGTCTTTTGCCTCGCGCTTATTTAATCCTAACTCTTCATTAAGACGTTCTGCCATATCTGCTTTTGTCAAAGAACTCATGCGGTTTCCTCTGTGTACTGTTTTTTGCAATTCCAAAAAACATACATTCCATTGTGTTTGTTAGTTTGCCTCTAAAAAATTTAGTCGCTGTAAGCTATTGCTTGACTGAATTCGTTAAAGGCTGCAAAAAATCTAGTCTCTTAACACTGCCCCAGCTTGTTCGGATAATGCTGATATGACTAGCTGTATTGAAGAATTAATTTCCTCCTCATTAAGAGTGCGTGATGGATGCTGCCACGTCAAGTTTATAGCGAGACTTTTTCTTCCTTTTTCAACACCTTGTCCTGTGTAGATGTCAAAAAGTGTCACATTTTTCAAAAACTCACCGGCGCTGTCGATGATTATCTGTTTTAGATTATCGAATACTGCTTGCTCTGCGACGACGACGGCGATGTCTCTCTTGCTTTCAGGGAATTTAGAAAGGCCTTTATATTCGGTTAATTGACCGCTCTGTAATTGTGCCTGATTGATTTCAAATAGGTACAAGTTACCGTTTATGGAAAATTCTTTAGCGAGGCTTGGGTGCAGTGCACCAATTAAGCCAATAGTCTCGCCGTTGCGCTGTATCTTAGCGGTTTGCCCGGGGTGTAAGGCAACGTGTTGATCACTGACAAAGCTAAATTGATCCGCACAGCCACCTAGGTTTAACAGTGCTTCTAAATCTCCTTTTAGGTCAAAGAAGTCGACACTTTGGTTGTCGCTACACCAGCCTTCTGGGTGACGTTTGCCAACAATAGCGCCGCTGATCACGTTTTCTTGCAGTATGTTGTCGCCATCGCGAATAAAGCACTGGCCTATTTCAAAGAGACGCACGCGGCTCTGCTGGCGGTTTTGGTTGTATTGCACGGTTTTAACCAGTGCTGGCCAAATACTGGTGCGCATCACTGCCATTTCAGCAGAGATCGGATTGGCCAGTGGAATGCCGGTATGTATATCGTCAAATTGACGCTGTAGGCCTTTTTCTATGAAACTGTAAGTGATTGCCTCTTGATAGCCGCGCGCTACTAATGTGCGGCGGATGTTGCTAACACTGACTTTTGCCTCTGAGCGCGGGGTGAAATCGAGCGCGGCGGAAGGCATTTTGACCGGTAGGTTGTTGTAGCCGTAGACTCTGGCTAACTCTTCAATAATGTCAACTTCAATGGTGATGTCGAAGCGATAGGATGGCGCGACTATCGACCAAGTGTCCGCGGTTTTAGCGCTGATTGTCATGCCCAATCGGGTGATTATTTCTTCAATTTCAGCCGCGGGCATAGCAAATGCCAAGATCGCATTTACTTTTGCGTGACGCAGGGTTATGTGCTTTAAGCTGGGTAGATGGTCTTCACTGACAGCGTGGTTAATCGGTGCAACTTCGCCGCCGGCGATATCAATTAATAGCTGGCTGGCGCGTTCCATACCGCGGTGCTGTAACTGCCAATCGACACCGCGCTCGTATCTGTGTGAAGCGTCGGTATGTAGTCCATAAGCCCGTGCTTTGCCGGCGATCGCGATAGGATTGAAGAAAGCGCACTCTAAAAATATATTGCTGGTCTGGGTGGTGACCCCAGTTTTTTGTCCGCCAAATACACCGGCGAGCGCGATTGGTCCCGTGTCATCGGCGATGACTAAGGTGTCGGTGTTAATCTCAATTTCGTTACCGTCGAGCAGCAGCAGTTTTTCGGCTGGCTGCGCTTTGCGGACGATGATGTCTCCACTGAGTGTATCTAAGTCAAAAGCGTGAAGCGGTTGGCCTAATTCGAGTAGCACGTAGTTGGTGATATCGACGATTGCATCTATTGAGCGCACTCCTGAACGGCGTAGTTTTTCTACCATCCAGCTGGGTGTCGCCGCCTTGACGTTTACATTGCGAATGATACGCCCTAGATAGCGAGGGCAGTCGTTAGGTGCCTGCAATTTAACCGCTATGCGCTCGGACAGTGTCACTGGGGCAGGGGAGAACTCAGGGTATTGAACGGCTACTTTGTTGAGTACGCCGACTTCGCGTGCCAGGCCGCTGATGCTGAGGCAGTCACCGCGATTAGGGGTTAGGTCGACATCAATTACTTGGTCATCTAGTGATAGGTATTGGCGAATGTCTGCACCTAGTGGCGCATCTTCAGCGAGTTCTATAATGCCGTCACTCTCTTCTGATATACCTAGTTCCGCGGCGGCGCAGAGCATCCCAAAAGATTCTATCTGGCGAAGCTTGGCCTTTTTGATTTTAAATATTTTGCCATCGGCGCCGGTCAGTTCTGCTCCTATTTGAGCGTAGGCTGTGACGAGTCCGGCTCTGGCGTTCGGAGCGCCGCAGACTACTTGAAATTCTTCAGTGCCATTGCTAACGGTGCACAGTTTGAGTTTATCGGCGTTGGGGTGTTGTTCAGCGGTTAATATTTTACCGACTATTACTTTGCTGAATTCGCTGGCAACATTTTCGACAGCGTCTACTTCTAAGCCGGCCATGGTAATTTGCTCGACCAGTTCCTGGGTGTTGATTGCTGGCTGGACTAGTTCACGCAACCACTTTTCACTAAATTTCATATTTCACCTAATTAATAATTTGTTGGTTAAAAACGATTTTGATCACGTTGGGGTTAGCTAAATTGCTCTAAAAAACGTAAATCATTTTCAAAAAACAAACGTAGGTCATCTACGCCGTAACGCAGCATTGCTAAACGTTCTACACCCATGCCAAATGCAAACCCAGTGAATTGTTCCGGATCTATATTGGAGTAGTTGAATACTTTGGGGTGTACCATGCCACAGCCTAGAACTTCTAACCATTTTCCGTCACCGCGATCGATATCTACTTCGATTGACGGTTCAGTGAAAGGGAAGTAAGAAGGGCGGAAGCGAACTTTGACATCATCTTCAAAGAACTCGCGCAAAAATTGCTCTAAGGTGCCTTTGAGGTCGGCAAAGCTGATCCCTTTATCGACCAGTAGGCCCTCGACTTGATGGAACATCGGCGTGTGGGTTTGATCGTAATCGCAGCGGTAGACGCGGCCCGGGCAGATGATTCTGATCGGTGGCTCGGTGGTCTCCATGGTGCGTACTTGCACGCCTGAAGTATGGGTGCGCAGCAGGCGGTTAGCATCGAAATAAAAGGTATCATGCATGGCCCGGGCAGGGTGGTGCGCCGGGATGTTGAGCGCTTCAAAGTTGTGGTATTCGTCTTCTATTTCAGGGCCCTCGGCCACTGAGTAACCAATGCTGCCAAAGAACTGTTCAATGCGCTCTAAAGTTTTAGTGACTGGGTGCAAGCTACCCAAACTCTGGCCGCGTCCCGGCTGGCTGATGTCAATTTTTTCACTGGCAAGCTTTTGCGCTAAAGCGGCGGTCTCTAAATTGCGACGACACTGGCTGATTTTGTCAGCGACTACTTTCTTGGCTTCGTTGATGCGGGCACCTGCAGCGGGGCGCTCCTCGGCGGTTAGTTTGCCTAAGCCTTTGAGCAGTGCGGTCAGCGGGCCTTTTTTGCCCAGATATTCTACTCTTGCCTGCTCTAACTCAGCAGTGCTTGTTGCAGCGTCAACGGCTGTGCAAGCTTGGGCTAGCAGTTCTTCAATGTTTTCCATCTATTACTCCAATAATTCGCAGATGGCAGCCTATGCTTGCCTATAAAAATACTCTATTTAACATTTGTGCTGGTGTTTAAGGTGAGTCAAAAACACTGAATAGAGTAA
Source organism: Osedax symbiont Rs1 (assembly GCA_000416275.1). Lineage (GTDB taxonomy): Bacteria > Pseudomonadota > Gammaproteobacteria > Pseudomonadales > Balneatricaceae > Rs1. Next base: position 25,415 of record ASZJ01000026.1, on the reverse strand, counting down.
TCTCGGTCTGTGAAATCTTATATATTTACGTGCAAAAAAATAGGGAAAGAGCTTGCACCCTTTCCCTATATTCAAACTAGCATTTTATAGCGGTATGACAGTAAACTGTCATACCGCTATAGGTGCGTTATGCCAGAGCAGCTTTCGCTTTCTCGATAACGGCAGTAAATGCTGATTTTTCACGTACAGCTAAGTCAGCCAGTATCTTACGGTCGATTTCAATGCTTGCCTTTTTAAGACCAGCGATGAAACGGCTGTAAGACATGCCATTGATACGAGCCGCCGCATTGATACGAGCAATCCACAGAGCGCGGAATTGACGTTTTCTTTGACGACGGTCACGGTATGCATATTGACCAGCTTTGATGACAGCTTGTTTAGCAACACGGAATACGCGGCTACGCGCTCCGTAGTAACCTTTAGCTTGCTTAAGTACTTTCTTGTGACGGCGACGAGCCTGAACACCACGTTTTACACGAGCCATTCTTTACCTTCCTATATTCAATTCTGTTAAGTTAAAAAAAAGTTGTCTAGATGAAAGGCAACATGCGTTGAACAAGTTTTTTGTCCGCGGCGTGAACCTGAAGCATCGGGCGAAGCTGACGCTTACGCTTAGTACTTTTCTTGGTCAGAATGTGACTTTTGAAAGCTTGCTTGTGCTTGAAGCCGTTAGCAGTTCTCTTGAAGCGTTTAGCTGCTCCACTGTGAGTTTTCATTTTTGGCATTGTAAAAATTCTCCACGCATTCATTAGTTTTATTTACTATTCACTCGCGTAAACGCGTTGCATAGCAATGAATTTTCATTGACAGATGTACAACAAAACCTGCAACTATTTTGCAACAGCGACAGGTGCAATTGGTCTGTTAATTACTTCTTCTTCTTCGGAGCTATCACCATGACCATTTGACGACCTTCCATTTTTGCGCGCTGTTCTACGACACCTATTTCTTTCAAGTCTTCTTCAACTCGATTCATTAGGTTCATACCCAGCTGCTGGTGGGCCATCTCACGACCGCGATAACGCAAGGTTATCTTGGCTTTATCTCCTGCTTCTAGGAAACGTGTCAGGTTGCGTAGCTTTACCTGATAATCCCCATCTTCCGTACCAGGACGAAACTTTATTTCCTTGATTTGGGTGCGATGCTGCTTCTTCTTAGCCTCATTCGCCGCCTTCTTCTGCTCATACTGAAATTTACCGTAGTCCATTAATTTACAGACTACAGGATCAGAATCAGAAATTTTAACCAAATCAAGTTCTGCTACTTGAGCTCTCTCAAGTGCATCTTTAATCGGTACCACTCCCACTTGCTCGCCGTTTTCATCGATAAGGCGAACTTCTTGAGCTCGGATGTTCTCATTAATGGGAGCACGGTTTTCAGTGCGCGCTCCTCTTTTGTTATCGCGTCTAATCTTGATTTCTCCTAATCATTGTCTTTGCGACCTTTACGCTCTACTTCATCTTGTAGGTACTGAGTAAATGCGTCAAATGTCATTGCACCAAGGTCTTCGCCACTGCGAGTTCTGACTGCTACAGTGCCATTCTCGACCTCGTTATCGCCTACCACTAAAAGGTAGGGTACTTTTTGTAGAGTGCGCTCGCGGATTTTAAAGCCGATCTTCTCATTTCTCAAGTCCTGAATGACTCTAAAGCCACTTTTTTCTAATTTTTTGGCAATATCTTTACAATAAGGTGCTTGTTTGTCGGTTATGTTCATAATAGCGAGTTGCTTTGGCGCTAGCCAAGCTGGAAGTGCACCCGCATGGTGTTCAATTAATATACCGATAAAGCGCTCAAATGATCCCAGAATTGCCCGGTGTAACATGACCGGTGTTTCACGATTGCCCGCTTCGTTGACAAATTGTGCATCTAAGCGTTCAGGCATTGAGAAATCGGCTTGGATGGTTCCACACTGCCAGATGCGACCGAGGCAATCTCGCAGAGAGAACTCGATCTTGGGGCCGTAGAATGCTCCCTCGCCTGGAAGAATATCCCAATCGAGGTTGGCGGCATCCAGCGCATCGCCGAGCGCTTTTTCTGACTTGTCCCAAATTTCGTCGGAGCCGACCCGGTTTTCTGGGCGGGTCGACAATTTGTAAATAATATCAGTAAAGCCAAAGTCGTCATAGACTTCATGCAAGAAGTTGATGAAATCGGCAACTTCAGTTTGGATGTCTTTTTCTGCGCAGAAGATGTGACCGTCATCTTGAGTAAAGCCGCGCACTCGCATGATGCCGTGCAGCGCCCCCGAGGGTTCGTTGCGGTGACAAGAGCCAAATTCAGCAAGTCTGAAAGGTAGGTCACGATACGAGCGCAGTCCCTGGTTGAATACTTGAATATGACAGGGGCAGTTCATTGGCTTGATCGCGTAATCACGATTCTCAGAGCCAGTGGTGAACATTCCATCGGCAAATTTGTCCCAGTGACCTGATTTCTCCCACAGCGAGCGATCGACAATTTGCGGGGTTTTTATTTCGCTGTAATGGTGGTCGTTCTGCTTGCGGCGCATGTACTGTTCTACTTGCTGATAGAGCGCCCAGCCGTTCGGGTGCCAAAACACCATCCCCGGAGCCTCTTCTTGCATGTGGAACAAGTCTAAACTTTTGCCAAGCTTGCGGTGATCGCGCTTCTCGGCTTCTTCAAGACGCTTTAAATAGGCCTTGAGCGCTTTTTTGTCTGCCCAGGCGGTACCGTAAATGCGCTGTAGCATTTTGTTGTCAGAGTTGCCGCGCCAGTAGGCGCCCGCTAAATGCATCAGTTTGAATGCGCGAAGTATTCTAGTGTTAGGGACGTGAGGTCCGCGGCACATGTCGACGTATTCTTGGTGGTGATATAAGCCAACTTCCGTTATTGAGTCGTCGAGGCCGTCGATCAACTCTACTTTGTAGGTTTCATCGCGCTGGATAAAAATTTCCCGCGCCTCTGCAATCGGAGTCATTTTCTTAACGACATCGTAGTCTGTTTTGATCAGCTGTTGGATGCGCTTTTCGATCTTGACCATATCTTCATTGGTCAAGTGCTCTTCACAGTCAATATCGTAGTAAAAACCATTTTCTATGGTGGGGCCAATGGCCATTTTCGCGCTGGGATAAAGCTGCTTTACAGCGTGTCCGATTAAGTGGGCAAAAGAGTGGCGAATTATTTCTAGACCTGCATCATCTCTGGCGGTGACTATTTCAACTTTGGCGTCTTCGGTGATGAGTTCGCAGGCGTCAACTAAGCGGCCATCGATGCGTCCGGCAACCGTTGCTTTCGCAAGGCCTGGGCCGATGTCCATGGCAACGTCTAGGATGCTAATGGCTTGATCAAATTCTCTAGTGCTTGAATCGGGAAGGGTAATAATTGGCATGCTTTATCCTTGGGCTCAGTGGTGCCTCCTACAATGAGGCACTTAAACTGGGTGTGCTTTAAACAAAATGTAATTGTTGAATGATAGAGCCGCTCTTACTGTGAGGGCTATTTTACATTAACAAAATTTAAGCGCTGGATTATAGAGGATAGTGCCAGTCGAATATAGCTTTGATTACTTATTTTAGAAGCTCGATCAATAAGCTGCTGTAGTGTTCCACTTTGTAGATGTTACGGTCTTTTATTTTACCGTCGTCATCGTAGTGGCGTAGCTTAATTGCCGCTTGGTGGTGGGGGTTGGCTTCAAAGGCCTGTACTTCTTGGGCATTCATCTTACCGCCTTGTAAGTTGTATGAGTTGATGGAGGCGGCGGAAAGTTTGTCGCGATAATCGGGTTGCACTGTGCACAAGTAACGCTTTGCCGCCACATGTAGTTTTACCGGCTCGCTGATTGCGGCGGGATAGAACTGCTCTAAAATTAAAGCGCCGGCGTCTTCGTGAAAATTGTCAGCACCTTTTTCCAGTGCGTCTAAGGGGAAGTCGGAGATGAAGTGGCCAATATCGTGTAACAAGGCGGCTATAACCAGTTCATCACTGGCGTGGTCCTCGGTGGCGCAGGCTGCAGACTGCTCCATATGCTCCGCCATAGAAACCGATTCGCCCAAGTAGGATTCAGGGCCTCTGGTGGCGAATATGCTCAGCAGAAAAGGAACGATGGTCTGTTTGCATAGCTGGCTGTTAGTCGGTTTGATTTGCGCCACAAAAATCACCATATTTAAATTTTAATATCATAAAAAGACAGTTGTTAGTTGAGCAGATCTAAGCTGCTAATTCAAGCTTATTTTGCTGTTATTGATAGCAAGAGACCTCGGGAAATAATTCCAGTGTTTGGTTGTTTCTGTACTCAGTTGGCGTTTGTTTGGTAAATCTTTTAAAGCACTTGGAGAAGTATAGTGGATCTTGATAGCCGCAGTTATAAGCAATTTTTTCGACACTGAGTGTTGAAGAAATTAATAGTTTGCAGGCGAGATCTACTCTTTTTTGATTGATGAATTTCTTCGGTGATGTTGCGGTTAAAGCGCTAAACCAACGGCTAAAGTGCGCTGTTGAAGTGCCGTGTATGTAGGCTAGTTCGGGGATGCTAAGCGGTTCAGTTAAATGCTGGTTGATATGCTCTAGTATTTGACTTAAGCGTTGGTTTTCAGCGTGCGGGGCGGTCTTTACTCGGCTGTCAGCGATGATTGGTGCCAGCATTTGATAGATAGCTGCCAGTGCTTGAAAATACTCTTGGTTAGAGTTTTGCGAGGCGATCACACTTGTCATCGCCGCTTGATCAGTAAAGCTGACCGGGCTAGTAGGGGGTGTGTAAACTTGAAATAGGTCGAGGCCGGTGCTCAGCTCTAAATTAAAAGCGCAAGCGCCTATTTGCATAGGTTCAATGCAGCGATAGTGGCAACTTTGCTGCAGCGGTAGCAGTGCTAAAGTGTTGGGTAGCAGTTCGATGCTGTAGTCATCAAGCTGTACTAGTCCCCTGCCACTGACAGTGTAAATTAGCCAGTTGTAAGGTCGTTGGTAGGCTGGGTAGTGCCAGCTCTGATCAGCGCTTTGCCAATAGGATCTGATCAGGTTTAAACTTGAGTTTTGTAGAGTTGATTTCATTGCCGATATCATAAAAGTACATATTTAAGCGCGTTTTTGCCTATTAATAAAGCACTTTGTTTTCTAATATCTCTATCTAGCGCTGAGAGCATTTATTTGCCGGCAGGGTCAGGGTTTTAAAAACTGTTATTTTTACCTCAATCAGTGACTTCACAGCACCACATAGCGCAAGCTCTTGATTATACRGCGGTTAGAAAAATGCCCGCTGAACCTACGGGTGCAGCTAAGATTTTTCAATTCCACCATAAAACCAATATCTTACACTCTGTATTCACTTTGAAGTCACGGATTCAGGTTTTAGTGAGAATAATATGGATAATATGCTGTATTTCAAAGGTAAGCGTTTTCATTTGCTATGGTTACGAGATAACTGCCAGTGTCAGGATTGTCGTCATGAAAGTGGCCAGCGGTTACATGAAACCTGGCAGCTAGCTGTCGATTTACAGGTAGAGGCGAGTAGCGCGCAAGAGGACGGACTGTCTGTTACTTGGGCCGCACCTAACTGGCATCAGTCTTTTTACAGCGCGGCGTTTTTGTTGGCGCACAGTTACGATGACAATCCTCAAGAACTGCAAATTAAAGCATGCAATACCGAGCAGGTACTGTGGGACCAAACTTTCAACACGCTGGCTAGCCATGAGTACCAACAAGTGATTAGCAGTGGTGCGGCAAAATTTGACTGGTTGTCAGACGTACTTATCTATGGCGTGGCTAAGTTGAAGAATGTACCGACTAAGCCGGGTACTATCCTTAAAGTTGTTGAGGAGTTTGGCTTTGTGCGGCAGACTAATTATGGGGCACTTTTTGAAGTGCTCAGCGTCGAGAAAGCAGAAAACTTAGCGTTTACGCCGCTGCCATTGAGCTTGCATACGGATAATCCGTATCGCAATCCAGTGCCGAGCCTGCAGTTGTTACACTGCTTGGTAAAAGCGGAAGCGGGTGGGGTGACCGCGTTAACCGACGGTTTTAATGCTGCACGAATACTTGCAAAAAAGCATCCCGCAGCTTTCCAACTGCTGTGTACGCAGCCAGTAACCTTCCGCTTTGCCAGTGATGATGCAGTGTTGGAACATCGCGCTTGTATGATTGAAGTTGACGGGCAAGGAATGGTGAAAGCAGTGCGATTGAACAATCGCTCATGCGCACCTCTGCACATGGCTTTCGAAAAAATGCTCGATTTTTATCGGGCCTATCAATTATTCGCCGCCATTATCCAAAGCCAGCAGTCTAAAATGACTTTAACGCTTGGTGCAGGCGATTTGCTGTTGTTCGATAATCAGCGCGTATTGCATGGCCGAGAAATACAGGCAGTCGGTCATCGCCATCTGCAGGGCTGTTACGCTGATCGGGATGGTTTGCATAGTACGCTGCAGGTCTTGAAAAAAACGCTCGCTGGAAATGTTGCGTAATTTGCAATGCAGTGCACTTATATATATCAATATACGCAAAAGTTTAACTAAGTTAGAATGCACTCATTCAAATTACTGCTCGCTTGTAAAGTTCCTTGGCTCAAATACAAAGCGGCTCTGACTTACCTATAAATGGAAATCACCATGTCTAATAACTATTTCAATACCTTAACTTTACGCGATCAACTAGAACAGTTAGGTAAATGTCGTTTCATGCATTTAGCAGAATTTACCGAAGGTGTCGACGCACTTAAAGGTAAAAAAATTGTAGTTATAGGCTGCGGTGCACAAGGCTTAAACCAAGGTTTGAATTTGCGTGACAGTGGCTTGGATGTCTCTTATACCTTGCGTCAGGCAGCGATTGATGAAAAGCGTCAATCTTGGAAAAATGCGACTGAAAATGGTTTCACGGTAGGTACTTACGATCAGCTAATTCCCACTGCTGATGTCGTGCTTAACTTGACGCCAGATAAGCAGCACTCTTCAGTGGTGAATGAAATAATGCCGCTGATGAAAAAAGATGCTTGCCTCTCGTATTCGCACGGTTTCAATATCGTTGAAGAGGGGATGAAAATTCGCCAAGACATCACCGTTATTATGGTTGCACCTAAGTGCCCAGGTACTGAAGTACGCGCCGAATATGTTCGTGGTTTCGGCGTCCCGACACTTATTGCCGTTCATGAAGCTAACGATCCTCAAGGTCAGGGACTGGCGCTGGCTAAAGCTTACGCAGTAGGTACTGGTGGTCATAAGGCCGGTGTACTGATGTCTTCTTTTGTCGCTGAAGTTAAGTCAGACTTAATGGGTGAGCAAACGATTCTCTGCGGTATGTTGCAAACTGGATCGCTTCTTTGCTACGACAAGATGATCGAAAAGGGAATGGACGCTGGTTACGCTTCTAAGTTGATCCAATTCGGCTGGGAAGTTATTACTGAAGCACTTAAGTATGGTGGCGTGACTAACATGCTAGATCGCTTATCAAACCCCGATAAAATTAAGGCGTTTGACTTAGCAGAAGAGCTAAAAGGGATTATGCGTCCACTTTACAATAAGCATCAAGATGACATCATGAATGGTAATTTTTCTAGTGGAATGATGGCTGACTGGGCCAATGATGATGAGAAGTTGCTTGGATGGCGTGCCGAGACAGCAGAAACTGCGTTTGAGAAAATGCCGGCGGGAGATGTTGAAATTTCAGAGCAAGAGTTTTTTGATCACGGCATCTTAATGGTTGCTATGGTGAAGGCTGGGGTTGAGCTAGCTTTTGAAACGATGACCGCTGCGGGCATCATCGCTGAGTCTGCCTATTATGAATCACTTCATGAAACACCATTGATCGCCAATACGATTGCCCGTAAGAAACTCTATGAAATGAACGCCACCATTTCTGACACTGCAGAGTACGGCTGCTACTTATACAACCATGCCTGCTTGCCATTATTGGCAGAGTTCATGAAAAATATTGATACAGATGTTATCGGCAAAGGTACAACCAATGCAGATAATGGTGTTGATAATGCTCGATTAATCGAAGTTAATGAAGCGCTTCGCTCGCACCCTGTTGAACATATCGGTGGTGTTTTACGTGGTTATATGTCTGATATGAAGGCGATTATTTAATTTAAAATTTATATTTTAATGAAAAAGCCAAGACTCGTTCTTGGCTTTTTTTGGTCTGCGGTTCCGCTGTTGTAAAGGTTAGATAGAATGAATATTGAATATCAAAATTGCTATTTTGATTTTGACCAGCGCTTTGCATTAAAGGCAATCGACTGGCAAATTAGCACCGGGGAGCACTGGGTGATAACCGGGGGCAATGGATCTGGAAAGTCGGCGCTGGTTGCCACATTAGCTGGATATGGTGATAAGCTCAGTGGCACAGTGTCTGGTAAAGCTAATAGAGTGGCGCTGGTGTCGTTTGAGGTGCAGGCAGAGCTGATTGAACGCGAGCGAAAAAAAGATGATGCCGATATTACCGATGTCATTGCAGTGGGCACGGCTGTATATGAAATACTTGCCCAGGGGCACAGTAACCAAGAAATCGTTGACCAATTAATCGCGAAGTTTGAATTGGGCTACTTGTTAAATAGACCCTTTAGGGCATTATCGACCGGTGAAACACGAAAAATCCTACTGATTCAAGCGCTGGCGAGTGAGCCTGATTTGCTGTTGTTAGATGAGCCATTTGACGGTTTAGATGCCACTACTTTGCTGATGCTGCAACAGTATCTATTACAACTTAGCCAGCGTATAAGTATTGTAATGGTCTTGAATAGATGTGATGAAATTCCTAGTTTTGTCAGTCATTTAGGCTATATGCAGGCGGGGCAATTAATGCATAAGGTAGCGAGAGAGGATCTTCAGGGCAGCAGAGAACTGTTGCAGTTGTTACACTTAAAAACCAGTGGATTGAGTGTGCCAGCTACTGATGGCACATCGAAAAGCGCACTGTTAAAAGCTGATCAACCGCTGGTGAGACTAAAAAATATTCGCATAAAATACGATCAACTGACGATATTAGAAGACTTTGATTGGACCATTAATCCGGGAGAGCACTGGCAGCTAAGCGGGCCTAACGGGAGTGGCAAAACGGCGATATTATCTTTAATCACCGGAGACCACCCGCAATGTTATAGCAATGATATTTTGGTGTTTGGTTATCAGCGGGGAAATGGCGAAAGCATTTGGCAAATTAAACAGTTTATCGGTTATGTTTCAACCGCGTTACAATGGGAGTACCGGGTCGGCACTAGTTTGCGTAACGTAATTATATCGGGTTTTTATGACAGTATTGGTCTGTACACTAAAGCGACTGATGGGCAGCGCAAAATTGCCGATCAATGGTTGGTGCTATTAGGTATGGATGACCGGGCCGATCAGAGTTTTAATAAGCTATCCTTTGGTGATCAGCGGCTATTGCTAATAGCAAGGGCGATGGTCAAGCATCCGCCGCTATTGATTTTAGATGAGCCCTGTTTAGGCTTAGATGATATCAATAGACAGTTGGTGTTAGCTTTAATAGAAAAAATCTGTGCGGCGGGAAAGTCCACGGTACTGTACGTTAACCATCACGCTGAAGATGCGATTGCAGGGATTGATCAAGCGAAAAAAATAACTAAGCATCCCAGTAACATGGCTGATGTTTAAACGTTGAGTTTTATTATTTGTGTAGACTGTACAGAGCGGTCTGCACTATTACCTAGTTATAAAATTAATCAAGGAGTTATCATGGCCAAAATATTAGCATTTTCCGGTAGTAGTAGAATTGGTTCGTGTAATCAAAAAATGTTAGAAATTGCTGCAGCCGGCGCTCGTCAAGCAGGTGCTGAAGTTACTGTGGTAAATTTAGCTGATTATGTAATGCCCATCTACAATCAAGACCTGGAGGCGCAAGCATTTCCAGAAGCTGCGCGCGCATTTAAGAAACTAATCACTGAACACGATGGATTGCTGATCGCCTCGCCAGAGTACAACAGTGCCTACAGCGCACTATTAAAGAATGCGATTGACTGGGCTTCTCGACCGACCTTCGACAACGAAATTTCACTGAGCGCCTATCGAGGGAAATTTGCGATAATAATGGCTGCCTCGCCCGGTGGTTTAGGGGGAATGCGAGGTCTAGTGTCATTGAGAATGTTACTGTCAAATATGAATGTGAACGTACTGGCGTCGCAAGTGACTTTGGGAGCTGCGCTACAGGCATTCAATGCAGATGGATCTATGGTTGACGAGCAGAAACAACAGTCAATAGAGGCCCTAGGTCAAGAGTTAAGCAAATTGTTAGATTCACAAGTTAGTTAATTTGAGCGGACTAAAGTCCACTTAAACCCTAGCTTGATGCCCTTGATATTTGTTGAAGGTCATCCAGGCTAAATTGCCTTAGCCGCGAGAAAGAAGGATGTCATGATCACACTCTCTCTTTTAAAAAAGAAAAGAATGCTGCTGTTAATGCTATCGGTATTAGTCGTTAGTATGCTGTACGTTGGGCTAAGGGAAGATATTCCCAGTCGCAATCAAGTTAGCTTTTCTCAGAGTAATGGTGCGCTAGTGTTCGGCGAAAGGGGGCTGGCTTATTCAAAGCAGAAGCTTAATCCAGTGCAAATTGATCATCTAAATAACAGCGGCTTTATGATCAAGTTAACTTTTTCTCCAGTTAGCTATGAAAACAGTAATTTCCAGTTCCTAGTGCTATTGTCCAATGGTGAGACTAGTGAGCAGCTGATTATTGCGCAAGTGCGAGACTATATTATCGTCATGAATGGCGACGATTATAATTATCGGAAAAAATCACCCCGTATCAGCATTAAATTAAAGGATAGGTTCAAGGGCTATCAGCAATTGACCCTGACAGTGGATCAACAGACCACCAAGCTAGTGCTGAATAATAATATTACAGTGCAAAAAAACGGTCAGCTAGTGCAATTACCCAACCCAAAGAAAGGGGTTAAATTGCTGTTGTCAGGATCTGAACTGCTAGAAAATAATTGGTTGGGGGAGATCGAGTTACTGGCTATAGGCCCGCTAGAATCTGCCCGCGAACCACAGCTACTGGTTGATTTTGTTGCAAAAAGCGGTGGGCAAAAAAATAACCTGACTAGTGACTGGTTATTGATACCAAAAACACTCACTTTACTTAAGCATCAAGTATTAGAGGCATCCCCTTTTAAAATAAATTCGAAAAGTGCGCTGCACGACATATTGATTAATTTTTTTGGTTTTATGCCGTTTGGTTTTGTACTGTGTTTACTGTTAATCAAATTGCCGGTCAGTTCTAGTCGAACTTGGTACAAGAGTGCTTTCATCTTGTTCATGACATTTCTATGTGCGTTTTTATTGAGTTTTATTATTGAATACCGGCAAGCTTGGTTAGTAACCCGTCATTCCAGTTTAAGAGATCTATACCTAAATACCTTAGGTGGCGTGGCTGGTGGGGTGTTAATTTTGCTCACTATCAAATTAAACGAATGTCTGAGCAGACGTCGCACTGAAAATAATAGCGATCAGATTTGATAGTTCACCATCATAGGCAGGTAAATAGTAGCGGCAATACCGCAGAAGTAGCCGATATAGAGAATCAGTGCGCGTACTCTTGCATTAAGCAGCGCCTCAAGTAGGCGACTAAATTGTACTGGAAAGCGTTAAAATGTCCGCAGTTTTTTTGCTATCAAACACAAATTCAGTAGTAGTAATATTTCGTTCAGTGTTAGGTTTTGCAGTTAGTTGCGCTAGCCCTTCTAGGGAATTATGCATATCCGAAAAGGTTTCATGCATCATTCGAGAGAGAGAAATACAAGATTCCATAGGACTGTTAGCGAGTTCTCGTCTTGAGTTAATATGAAACTGCAGCCCCTGTAATCGGTGTTGGCGTTCAGCGGGAGCCGTTTCAATACAATCATTAACTAGTTGCTCCCGCAATGCTTCAAATGCTTTTGGATCTAAATCATTAAGCTTCTTCAGCTGATCAAAACTGGGTAGGTTATACATAATGCTTCTCCTATAAATAGCTAATAGGTGAGTGCTGTGATTATTGGTATTGAACTTGAATATCATACCTAACGGCTTCAGCCTATTCTTAAATTATATTCATATATCGTTCATCTTGCAAAGTTGAATATAATATAAGAACATGATTATTATCAATCATGAAATATGTATTATTGTTTGATTTTTGCTCTTAATAATAATTAACTAATTGATAGTATATGATTATATTATTTTTATTTGTTTGAAAATAATTACTGTAAAAGCTGCTTGTAATGGGGATTTGAGAAGTAAATATACTAAAAATACGTATACTCTTTAGTCGATTAAATTTTCAACAGAAATCGCTGATTCAGGTTAAGGTCAGTTCAGAGGCTTCTTAGACGCAGCTTTTTGATACCCTTGTGCTTCACAATATAACTATCAGTAAGTGCTGATTTATACCTGTCATCAATTGTATTTTGAGCATTTATCACCATATCTTAGTGAATTCATTATATTTTTAGTAAGAGGTATCAAGAGATACAATATTCACTTTTAATTTAGCATGTAAAACTGAAAATTTTAATGCAGCTTGATAGCTTCTATAAGCTGTCCACCGGAGATTTACGTACCTAGTGTGATGATGATCAATGGTGATGGGCAGGTAGTGGGTGCAGGTAGTGGGTGATAGTTAGCTGCCTGTTTTTTTATGTTTTTCGGAACACGCCATTTACCTAAAGATTAATGAACTAAAAAATAACTTAATACTCAATATCTCAGAATTGCCTTTATAGAGAGAACTTACTTTGGATAAGACGGAATTAAATATCAAAGTTTGCCAGCTACAAGCTTGGTTGACAGCTGAAATTATTGGTCAGCCTGCTTTAGTACAACGCTTGCTGATTGCCTTGTTAGCCGATGGTCATCTATTAGTAGAGGGGGTGCCTGGAGTGGCCAAAACTCGGGCTATTAACTCACTGTCTAAAGTGATTAGTGGCGATTTTCAGCGGATTCAATTTACCCCAGATTTACTCCCTTCGGATGTGACGGGTAGCGATATTTATCATCCTGAGGATGGTAGCTTCTCTTTTTCTAAAGGCCCTATATTTCACAATTTAGTACTTGCCGACGAAATTAATCGAGCACCTGCAAAAGTGCAATCCGCACTTTTAGAGGCGATGGCGGAAAGACAAGTCAGTGTCGGGAGCCAGACTTATGCTCTGCCTAAAATATTTATGGTGATGGCCACTCAAAATCCACTGGAGCAAGAGGGAACTTACCCATTACCGGAAGCGCAATTGGATAGGTTTTTGATGAAGGTGAACGTTGGCTATCCCGATGTGAGCGCCGAGCGAGAAATACTAAAACTGGCACGTAATGAAGCGCAAGGTAATATCCAGAATCTCCCTGAGGCGATCAGTGATCAAGATCTTATTGGCGCAAGAGCAGAAGTGCTCTCAGTGCATATGGCTGAATCTATAGAAGAGTACATAGTGCAGTTAACTATGGCTACTAGAGAGCCGCAAAACTATTCAGCAGAGCTTAGAGGTTGGATAGAAGTGGGGGTTAGTCCACGTGCCAGTATCGCATTAGATCGCTGTGCTCGCTCTCTAGCTTGGCTGAAAGGTCGAAATTATGTCACCCCCGATGACGTGCAAGAAATTATCTATGACGTGTATCGACATCGTTTGATTTTAAGCTTTGAAGCTGAGGCAAATGGGGTTGATGCAGATGCGGTGATTACTAAGCTGCTAGCGTTAGTTCCAGTAGGCTAGTCGAAAGGTGTTGGAGTTGAAATTGGCATGAACAGTATTCAGTTAGCAGAGCTTTTTGCGCTCAAAGGTGTTTACCCTGATTTATCGCAATTGTTGGCACTTAGAAAATACACTGAGCAGTTGAGTTTAGAAACGGTGGCGCGCACTAGCCCAAGTGCAGGTAACTGGCAGACACGGATGCGGGGGCGTGGTCTGGATTTTGCAGAGGTGCGCCGCTATCAAGCGGGGGATGATGTTCGCAGTATTGATTGGCGAGTCACCGCTAAAACGCAAAAAACCCACACTCGATTATTTACTCAAGAGCGAGAGCGGCCGATTATTTTAGTGGCGGATTTGCGTTCGGATATGTTTTTTGGCTCGGTTAATTGCTTTAAATCTGTGACTTGTGCAGGGTTGATGAGTGCGCTAGCTTGGGTGGCTTTAAAAAGTAAAGATAGAGTGGGTGGGTTAGTTATCGGTGATAATCAACACATCGAATTGCGGCCAAAAGCGCATAAAAAAATCGTCTTGTCATTTATTCACTACTTGGACGAATACTGTCGTCAGCTAACTAGTCCCATCGCCGATAGTAGCAAGCAGAGTATGGATCAGCTACTGATCAAATTAAAGCGGGTGACTCGCCCCGGTAGTGCTATTTATATAGCGAGTGACTTCCACGATCTTGAAACGGTCAATATCGGTCGATTAGTAAAACTATCGCAACATAATCAACTGGTTTTTATGGTTATTTCCGATCCATTGGAATGGCATTTGCCGGTCAGTAGTAGTCTTTTAGTTAGCGATGGAAATACTACTTGTGAGCTACAAAATAACAGTGCCAATAATCGCTTAATGCAGCGCCGGCTAGATAAAATTGAAGCGATTTGTAAACCGTTAAATATTGAAGTAATGCAAGTCAGTACCAGCGATAAACTATTAACTGTTTTACAACAGCGCTTTTCAAACAAGCGACAACATGCAGCGAGGATTAAGCGTGATTGAACAGAATAATCCACTCGCATCGTTAAAAGATATTCACTTGCCGGAAGCCGTGTCTAATTTCCCGTCGGCGATCGGCTGGTGGCTGCTGGTTATGATTGGATTATCGGCACTGCTGGGGCTAATTAAGTACGGCAGTTATCTGATTAACAAAAATGCTTATCGAAGAGTGGCGATCAAACAGTTGCACCAATTGCAGGCTGATTATTCTGTCCACAACAATGATCTTAAATTATTATCTGCAATTAATTTGCTGCTTAAATCAGTGGCCATTAGACAGTTTCCTGAGCAACAGTGTGAAAAATTGCATGGTCAGAATTGGCAGCAATTTTTAAGTTTGGCTGTTAGTCAGTCTAAGTCAATTGATCTGCGGGCGCTGGCTGAATTAAATGCTATTTATCGAAAAGAAGTTGTTTTAACCAATCAACAGCGCTATTTGCTGCTGTTAAACGCCAGAAAATGGTTGCAAAAACACCGAAGAGTAATAGGTAAGGGAGAGCAGTTTGTTTAGTTTTGAGTGGCCTTGGGTGTTCACTGCCGTGCTATTACCTTTTGTGGTGTATCGCTTTTTAAAGCCGGTCCCGCAGGATAAAGCGGCACTAAAAGTACCTTTTTATGCACAATTAAGTGGGACTCTACAGACGTCTCAAACAGTAGTGCGCAAGGGACGGCTGCTGATTCTGCTGACTATTTGGCTGTTATTGCTGGCTTCTGCGGCTAAACCTATGTGGTTGGGAGATCCTGAACCACTATTAACCAGCCCTAGAGATTTAATGTTAGCGGTGGATATCTCTGGGAGCATGGAAACCAAGGATATGCAGTTGGGTTCACAAATGGTCGATCGTCTAGTGGGCATAAAAGTTGTGCTAGATGGTTTTATAAAACGGCGCAGCCAAGATCGAATGGGGTTGATTTTATTCGCGGATAACGCTTATATTCAAACGCCGCTCACCTTAGATCACCGCACTTTGGTCAAGTTTTTAAACGAGGCTCAAATTGGTTTTGCCGGTCAAAAAACTGCCATAGGGGATGCAATTGGCTTAGCTTTAAAGCGGATGAAAAAAAGTTCGGAAAAAAGCAAAGTCTTAATTTTGTTAACTGATGGTGCCAATACCGCGGGAACTGTGACGCCACTCGATGCGGCCAAAATGGCAGCTGAGCATGGCTTGAAAATATATACTTTAGGTTTTGGCGCCGATGAATTAATAGTCAGCAGCTTTTTTGGCAATCGACGGATAAATCCCTCTGCAGATTTAGATGAAAGCACGCTGCAAAAAATAGCCGAGCTAACTGCAGGCCAGTATTTTCGCGCTCGGAGTATCGATGAGTTGGTAAAAATTTATCAATTATTGGATGAATTAGAGCCCCAGCCAGCGGCGGGCAAAGGGATAGTGCCGCAGCAAAGTTTATTTTATTGGCCGCTGGGCGCTGCGTTGCTATTAAGCATACTGTTGGCACTGGTGCAGATTGTTCGCGGACTTATTTTTACGCGGCCAAGCAAGGCTATCCGGGAGAGTGAAAATGCTTGATGATTTCCATTTTTTACGACCGGTGTGGTTGTTGACTCTGCTAGTTATTCCCGTTGTGCTGCCGTTACTGATGAGGGTCAAAAAGTCCAATAATCAATGGCAGGGAATTGTTGATAAAAATCTAATCAGTTATTTAATAGATGCTAAAAATCAGGGCAAGTCCAATCTTCTATTTATCTTAATCGGTATTGCTTGGTGCTTAGCCAGCCTTTCTTTGGCTGGGCCCAGCTGGCAAAAATTGCCTCAAGCTCAATATGTTAATCATCAGCCTTTAGTGGTGTTGGTGGATTTGTCCCCCTCGATGCTGGCAGAGGATATAAAGCCTTCAAGATTGGTCAAAATGCGCTACAAGTTGATTGATTTTATTAAGCAAAGAAGCCAGGGGTTGACCGGCTTGGTGGTCTATTCAGGTGATGCCCACGTACTGGTGCCGCTCAGTGATGATACGGCAACGCTGATTTCACTGATCCCCACTTTATCGCCTGAGATCATGCCGGTATCCGGTAGTAAAGTAGAAGAGGGCATCGCGCTGGCCATTACACTAATGAAAGATCAAGGGTATAACAGCGGTGATATTTTGTTGTTTACCGATGGCATAACAGTGCCCGCTGAGCACAATCTGCAAGTGCTAATGGACAAGGTGAATATCAGGTTATCAATTGTCGGAGTCGGTACTCAGCAGGGAGCTCCAATCCCTATTGCAGGACAAGGTTTCGCAAAAGATGCAGCTGGCAACATCGTGCTGGCGAGACTAAACCCGCAGCAGCTACAACGCATCGCTGTGCAGAATCAAGGTATATATAGCAAACTAACCTTGTCCAACCGAGATTTAACGTTGATTCGAAGCCAAACGAGCACTGGGGCAACCGATTATCAAAAAATAGAGAGTGATAAATCAGGTATGGATCAGTGGGTTGATGCGGGGCAATGGTTGCTGTTGTTGATAATCCCATTGTCTTTGTTGAGCTTTCGCAAAGGGCTGTTCTTAGAAGTTGCACTGGTGTCGACCTTGGGCTTTTCTCTGCTGCACTCCAGTGCGGCTCAGGCATTTGAATGGGATGATTTGTGGTTGAATTCAAATCAACAAGGAGCACAAGCTTTTACTGAAAAAGATTATCCAAAAGCCAGTCAATTATTTAGTGATTTAAATTGGAAAAGTACCGCGCAATACCAAGATAAAGCCTACGAGCAAGCCGCTGAAAACTTTGCGAAATTGAACAGCGCCGATGGATTTTATAATCAAGGTAATGCGTTAGCGCAAATTGGGCAGCTTGAAAATTCCATTTTAGCTTACGATAAAGCGTTGTTATTAGCGCCTGAAATGCAAGATGCAGCTGACAATAAAGCGTTAATAGAGAAATTGTTAGCACAACAAAAAGCGGCTGATGACCCTCAATCTGAGCAGAAAAACAATAAAAGTCAATCCGATAAAGAACAGTCGGCAAAAGATCAAAAAAAATCCTCTGGGAATGGTAAAGAGCCATCAGCGGATAAAGAGCCCTCAGCAGATAAAAAGCCCTCAGCAGGAAAGGAGCCTTCAGCAGATAAAAAGCCTTCAGCAGGAAAGGAGCCCTCAGCGGATAAAGAGCCTTCAGCAGGAAAGGAGCCCTCAGCACAGAAAGATCCTGAAACTGCAGACCAACCGTTAACCGCTAAAGAAACAGCAGAGCAACAGTCGGCGCTAGCGGCGTTAAAAAAATTTCAGCAGCACGCAGAACAGCGTGCGCTGCAGCAGTCAGGGCAAATTGATGATAAAAACAAGCCGCCAGCTAAAGATTTAACTCAGGGGAATCCACTCAGTTCTGAATTGTCAGCTGCCCAGCAACTAAAAAATCAGCAACTTGAAAATTGGCTAGGTCAACTTCCCGAAGATGCTAGTCGCTTAATGCGCAATAAGTTCAATTACGAATATCAGAAAAAACAACAAGCTTATATGAATGGACAATGGCAACCGACTAAGGAGCAACGCTGGTAGTGAAGGTGATAAAAAAAGTACTAAAAAATAGGATAGCAAATTTATTAGCAGTAGTAAGTCTGCTACTGGCCTATCTATTATTAGCAGGACCGGCAATCGCTGCTCAAAGTTTAACCGCCAGCCTCAGCAGGCACGCGGTGAGCATCAGTGATACGGTGACATTGCAGCTAAAAGCAACCGACATTAGCACCTTATCAGAACCTGATTTCTCAACCTTAGAGACTGATTTTAATGTGCTTGGTAAAAGCGTCAGCCACAGTCTTCGCAATACTAATGGCGTGACAAGTAAAAGCACGGTGTGGACCATTCAGTTACAGCCAAAAAATATAGGCAGTATAGTGCTGCCAATTTTTAGCTTGGCAGGGCTGAGTAGCCAAGAAATGCTTCTAAGTGTCAGCAGAGAAGAGCTAACCGCGAGTGATAGTGCCGATTTTCAATTACAGCTGTTAGCGAATAAAAGCACGGCCAAAGTAAATGAGCAAATCATAGTTACTTTAAGGTTTTCTTACGCGCAAAATGTCAGTAATTTACAAAATAGTGAATTATTGATAGCCAATGCGAAGGTGATCAAGCTAGAGGATAAAGGCTATGAAACGCGCAAAAATGGTAAGAATTATGGCGTCTATGAAATAAGCTATGCGGTTTTTGCAGCGTCTGCGGGGGAGCTTAAAGTACCAGTGCAGCAAATTAAGGTGCGCCTAGGTAGAAATTCGATATTTTCTAATAGCGCCGGGAAAACTATTTCCATGCAAAGTGAGCCGCTGAATATACAGATTACTCAAGTAGAGGAGAGCGCAGTCGGCATTTTAGTCGCTGATAGTGTGCAGATTGAAGAGCACTGGTCAAATGCAGCCAGTGAAATTAATTTGGGTGATTCGATTACTCGGCAAATAAGTATGCAGATTATCGGCGCGCAAGCACAGAGCATTCCGCCGATTAAAATGGAGGAAATAGCGGGGGTTACAATTTATCCTGAAGCGGCACTTAAATCAGAGCAAAAAACCGAGCGTGGTCTAGTCACCAATCGATCGAGAAGTTTTGCCATAGTCCCTACTATTATCGGTGAGTTGTTGATTCCAAAAATCACTTACAAATGGTGGAACAGTACCACTGGGGAATATCAAACAACTATTTTAGCGGCAAGAAAAATTCAGGTGCTAGCGGCTGCTAATGCGGGCGGCAACTCAATCGATGGCACTGACCCTAGTGCTGATATTGTGCAGCAAGCTGCAACCGAGCAGGCTAAAAATGAGCAAGATAATTTAGAGTCGCAGGTTATATTGGAGAAAGTTTTCGTCGAACACCCTTTCAATCAATGGTTGTTGATATTAAACATAGGGCTGGTAGTGGTGATTATGGTGCTGGCCGTTTTGTTATTGAGAGCCTCACGACGCATGGTGCCTAATCAACCTTACAGTGTTGATTTACCGTGTGGTGACCGAGCTATAGATGAGGAAAAGTTATTTAGCCGATTACAGGGTGCGCTGAAAAGCGGTAGTGATCAGGATATCTACCAAGCACTGATAACTTGGGCAAAGAATGCTGCTATAAAAGACTGGCAGAGCAGTCAGCTTCAGGGCAATATAAGGGTGCTAGAGCAGCAGCTCTACGCTGAAAATAAAGTGTCGCAACAGTGGGATAAAAAGGAATTTGTGCTAGAGCTTAAGCTGCTGAGAAAGAAATTATTAGCTGGCGCTAAACAAAAAAGTGCAGTTGATAAGCAGTCAGCAATTGCTCATATATACCCAGTTAATCAGCGGGAAGTGTTATAAAATGTATCCGATACTGTATAGTTTTAGACGCTGCCCTTTTGCGATGCGCGCCAGGTTGGCGATTAGCTATGCCAATACTCGTGTAGAAATTCGGGAAGTTTTGCTAAAGGACAAACCCATACAATTACTAGAAATTTCCGCTAAAGCCACTGTACCGGTACTGCAGTTAGAGAGTGCAGCAGTTGTCGATGAAAGTTTAGATATAATGCGCTGGGCGCTGGGCCAACAAGATCTGGATCATTGGCTAGACGGCATTGAACAGCAGCAGCCATTAATAGAATACTGTGATGTATCGTTTAAATATTGGCTGGATAAGTATAAATATGCGGATCGTCACCCGGAGTACACTATGTTGTACTATCGGGAGCAATGCGGCGAGTTTCTTGCTGAATTAGAGTCACGATTACAAAAAACTGACTATTTGTGTGCTGATAAGATGCGCCTTGCCGACGCTGCAATCTTTCCCTTCATTCGGCAATTTGCCCACGTAGATAAAAATTGGTTTTTTCAAACCGATTACTGCCACCTACAAAAATGGTTACATGGCCAGCTGGATTCGGCTTTATTTCAAAGCATTATGATCAAGCAACGAGCTTGGAGTGTCGAGCATGAACAGGTTTTGTTCCCGCAGTAAGTTATTAGAAGGTGATTTTGAATCTTGTTTTTAGAGCGGGAAGGCGGCTATGTTTAATCGTTAAACGAAAATTCATACAGCTTAAACTGTGCTGCTAAGAGTCATTATTGCTGCGTCTCAAGGCTTTGTTCTGGCCGTGCTTCTTCTTACTGTCTAGCCTTTTGCGCTGTGAATTTCTACTCGGTTTTGTCGCGCGCCTTGTTTTAGCGACGACGGTAATAGATTTAATTAATTGTTCTAATCTGGCTAAAGCATCAAGTTTGTTTTTTTCTTGGGTGCGGTGTAATTGCGCTTTGATAATAATAATCCCCTCTTTGGTAATGCGTCTATCCGACAAGCTAAGTAATCGTTGCTTGTAGACATCAGGTAAAGAAGAGTTACCGATATCGAATCGTAAATGGATAGCTGAAGAAACTTTATTGACATTTTGTCCGCCAGCTCCCTGTGCTCGAATCGGGATTAGTTCTATTTCATGAGCTTTAATCGTTATATATGAGCTTATTTCAATCATGTTTCACTATAATTAGCTAGGAGTTTGGAAGTTGTTCTTTTACCTTATTGTACAGGCAAAAAACGGCTAAACCATGGTAAATAAGTGAATATGTCCTGAATCTGTGGCTTGTATGATAACCTCTGAATAAGTTCTGCATCTTCGTAAGAGCTTAGATCCGCGAAAGATAAAGCGAGACCTCTGCATAGTGTTGCGAGCGCAGTTATCATACCCTCTGGGTAAGTTATGCAGAGGTCTCAAAGCATAATTTATAATTCCGTTAAAACAGTAAAGCTAGTGCGACACCAAAACCACACCATGATAAGCCTAATAAAATCCAAGGTAATTTGAGCGATGGTCGACTCGTTAGCTCAGGGCTAATTTCAAGTCCTTTGACTGGTTGAACCGCCTGCTTTTTTTTCGCTTTGTCCTGCGCTCGAACCTTGATTTTATGTTGCTTTTTGTATTGCTCAATACCTTTTTGAATACCTTGGGCAACCAGTTTTGTCTGCTCTTTGGTTTGAGCAGTTTTTTTAATACTTTTGGCTATTTTTAGCGATTCATCAATGGTTTCGACCGATGTTTTACTGCTTTGTTTATATTTTGCCATCTTAAAGCGTCTCCAGTAAATCAGCAAAATGATTAAGCACTAATTCCGGCTGATGCACCGCAATATCTTCGCCATAATTATAACCATAGGTTAAGCCGACACTTTCCATCGAAGCCGCTTTAGCCGCTACAATATCGTTCTTAGAATCTCCAATCATTAGACACTGATTCGCGGGGACTTCAAATAGCTGTGTGACATGATTTAATGGCATTGGATCAGGTTTACGTTTTGATAGGCTATCACCGCCTAAAATCAACTCAAACAGACCATCAAGGCGCAATCTAGTCAGAATAGGTTCAACAAATTGATGAGGCTTATTGGTCACAATAACCAGGCGATAACCACGGCGCTTTAACTCCACTAATGTCTGACGAACATCGGGGTACAACACGGTGTTAACGCATACATTGTCCCGGTAACTGTCCAAAAACAGGGTTAAGGCTCGCTGTAGTTCTTGTTCATCGAAATCATTAGAGATTTGATCGGCACCGGACAGCGCCCGCTGCACCAAAACTTGAGCTCCATTGCCGACCCAAGAACGAATCGTATCTTCACTAAATGTTGATTTATTTAGCGCTTCGAGCATCGCGTTAATCGCTAAGGCTAAATCAGGCGCACTATCAACTAATGTACCGTCTAAATCAAATAACAGTACTTGCTTATCTTTAAATTTCAATTGAATATCCTATTAATATAAGGCTTCCCTTCATTATGCCATTTAAACCAGTGCTAGTGGTGCAATAACTTTATTAGATAGCTATTCAATCATTTCACACCTTATCAAGTTTTTGGCCAATCAGATAAGCTCTCAGTTATCTGCCTTAGGGTGCGCACGTCACTTGTTTCATCACTTATTTTAGAGGGACTAGGTAAATACAGAGTGTAAAATTTTGCTTTTACGGTGGAATTGAAAATATTATCTATAATCCCATATGCCTCCAGCATCTGTTCAATAAATGTATCCATGCATAAAACCCACAAGCTCATGGCACGTTATATGACGGGCTTTGTCAGCTGATTGAACGGATCTGTAGGATGGACAATAATAAAAAGTAGGCCGGAATCATTAGTGGCACTATTTCTACCGCATTGCATGCATTATCTGGACTATATGTAAAAATAGAAATTTTATGTATTTTAATTATGTTTATTTACCTCTATTCTAAGTTTTGATTTAAAAAAAGAATTGAAATTTTCTAAGGTGATGAGAGCTCTGCATAACGTTGCGAGCGAAGGCAAGACAAGGCAAAAACTGGCGAGATAGCGGAGTTTACAGGTGTAAATGCGCATATTGAGCCGGTTTTTAACGCCGTATTACCGAGCGCAGTTATCATACCCCCTGGGTAAGTTATGCAGAGATCTCGGTTATTGAGTAAAGTGAAATTTTTTCAATTCTCCGGTAACGATAATATTTCATACCTCATTTTTATTTTTACGCGATGAAGATGAGGGTTGGATAGCATTTTAAATATTAGTTGTAATCTATGCCAATATGGCCCGAATCAAGCCCTGAAAAGAGAGCAGTTTGTATGGTGAAAATTAGTGAGTTGATCAGTAACTTTATGCCGAGACAAGGTTTATCTTTCCGTTTATTATTTTTTATCATTATATGTAATTTCTTTTTTGCTGTCTTCACCACGGGCTTTAGTTTGTATCAAGAATATATAGCAGACAAGGCACAAATATTAAGCAATATTGATAACATATATACCAGTTTCGGCCAATCTGTTGCAGTCAGTGTTTGGAACTTAAATGAGGCGCAGATTGCAGTACAGATCGATGGTATTTTAGATTTCCCCGATATTCAGTATGTGCGGATACGGGAGACGATTGAGAATGTAAATATTGTGTTATCCGAAGTCGGCACTCCACCAAAAGACGCAACTTTCGGACGCTCCTTTATCTTGGAGTATCAAGGTTCTGAAGTCGGTCAATTAGAGATACTTGCTAGCTTAGAGGGTATATACGCAAGGCTGATCAATAAAGTCATTTACGTACTGGCAAGCCAAATTATTATCTCTTTATTATTGTCAATTGTGATACTTGGTTTGGTTCATCAAATAGTGATTCGCCACTTAGTGAAAATGGTGGAGTATATTCGTACTTCAACTCCAGAGGGGCTAGAAAAGCCAATAGTGCTCGATGGTAGAGCTGATCGTAAAGAAGACAATGAATTGGATGAATTGGCCGATGCATTCAACTTTGCCAGAACCAAAACCCGCTTGGAATTCAATGCTCGTCAGCTAGCCAATGAAAAACTTTCTTACGAACGAGATTTTACTAAAACGGTTATAAACTATTCCAATACCATTATTTGCTGTTTAAATAGTGACTTGAGCATAGATTCGTGTAATTCCGCGGGCTCTGAAATTAGTGGCATTAATGTCAATGCTCTATTGGGCGAAGATTGGGTTTCAATATTTGTCGAGGATGGGAAACAAGTTGATATACAAAAATCACTGATGTGCTATGAATCTATAGATAGTATTGAATTGAGACTCAATGAGAGTACTAACCGAAAGAATACTTTAATTTGGAGCTTCGCACCTTTTTATGACGGAGGGGCTATTCGTTTTATGATTGGCTTTGGTCATGATGTGACGGATTTAAAAACTGCAGAGTTACAATTAACTACTTTAAATAACGAGCTCGAAGAGAAAGTAGCTTTGCGCACTAAAATTCTAAAAGAAACTAATACTAAGTTAGCAGTGGCTTTTGAGGATTTAAAACATGCGCAGCAATCGTTGGTTGAAACCGAAAAATTGGCCTCATTAGGTCGGTTAGTGGCCGGGGTTGCCCATGAAATAAACACACCTATTGGGATTAGTGTGACGGTTAATTCAGCTTTAGAAGGGGAGCATCAAAAAATTAGCACCCTTTTGGATGATAAAAAATTAACTAAAAAGAAACTCGATTACTTTATCTCTAGAGTGGGTGAAGCGACTGTTCTGATGGGTAGAACACTAGAGACAGCCTCTGATTTAGTGCAAAATTTTAAGCAGGTATCCGCAGACCAGATAAGTTCTAAACGACGTGATTTTGATTTAAAAACCATGATTAGTGAGTTGTTAGCGACACTGGCACCCACTTATAAACGACATAAATTGTCTCAAGATGTCCCTGGGGGTATTTGCCTTGATAGCTATCCAGGTGCGCTTTCACAAGTTATTACCAATTTGACCACGAATGCGCTAGCCCATGGCTACGGTGAATCTGATAAAGGAGATATTCGAATCAAGGTAGAGGCTCCGCAAGGCGACAAGCTGATCATTGTATTTACCGATGATGGTAAAGGGATTCCACCGGAAAATATAGATAAAATATTCGAACCCTTCTTTACTACTAGACGTGGCTCAGGTGGTACCGGGCTTGGTTTGAATATAGTACATAATATAATGACCAGCATCTTAGGCGGTCGAATCTGGGTGGAGTCAACGGTAGGTGTCGGGACTGTTTTTTACTTAGAATTACCTTTAGTCGCTCCAGTGTTTAAAGATAAGAAGCCTGCTGTCGCTCATCATCAGGCGATTACCTGAATCAGGGGCATCCTATACGACATAGCGCAAGCTATTGATTATCTGGCGGTTAGAAAAACACCCACTGAACTGATAAAATTTTATGCATGGCTGCAGTTATTTAGCGATTGCAGGATGCATTGGAGCTCGAAGTTAAGATGTTCAATTCCACTGTAAAGCCAATATTTTACACTCTGACTCAACTTTGATGCTACGGATGCAGGTATTAACTCAAGTTTCGGGATTCAAATAAAACCAA
>ASZJ01000025.1 GCA_000416275.1 Osedax symbiont Rs1 | reverse complement strand
GAACTCCGAAACTTGAGTTATCATACCCCCTGGGTAAGTTATGCAGAGGTCTCGATAGTACGGACAGACCCAAAACAGCTCCATCTGATGTGATGCTAGGCATTAAAGGTATTTCGGCACGGCAATTTTTCACTTAGATGCCACTATACAGCCTCTCTTAGTCTCAGCAGAAATATTTTTCTCATCAGATAGGCGATCAAAGTCATTCTTATTGAAGACTAAATTAAAATCATTCATGAATGATTTTTATGTCTCTGAAATAGAGATTATTTGTAGGACAGACGAACCCACTTCCATTTCCCTGCCACCATCAAATTTAATCCATATCCGCCCTTGTACACTGGGATATTTGTGTAACAAAATAGACGCCCTCTTATCATCGTAGTTTACTAAAATTAGTGGATCATGTATTCCCTGCGCGTTTTCTACTTCAATTTTGTTGGCAGCGACATATTGCCTTTGTTTGAGCTCGCTTTCAATTATACCTTTCCTTGTAATCTCCCCTATATCGTTAGTACTAATTAAGGCTGGCTGTTTGATCCGTTCATCTCCGCTAGTCAAAGCCTCTTCTTTAGCGGTTGTGGTAGTTTCAACATTATGAATTGTCGCTAATATTTGTTTTCTGAGCGTTTGAACATTCCCTCTAGTAATAAAATCAACATTAGCGATCCATTCTCTTACTAAAACCGGATCTAATTTATATACTTTTCTTAACTCGTTAATCGTTTTTGCAGTTTTTACCCGCCCAGCCCGATAAGCGTCAGCAATTGGATCAGGCATATCAATCATTGCTAAATGATCGGTAATAATATTTTGGGAACGACTCAAATACTTAGCAATGACAGTTTTAGGAATACCATCTTTGCTCTTTTTGTCGATGAATAACGCTAGTTCCATAGCGGATAGATTTTCACGTTGCTCATTTTCAATGACTTGATCGTAATCATCAAATGTTTCATCTATAAAGGCTGGAATTGTGGTTTTTCCCGCAATTATTGAAGCTCTATATCTACGTTCACCGGCGTTGATTAAATATCTCCCGTCCATGGAAGGATTAATACGAATTGAAATAGGTTGTTTTACGTTTCGTTGTCTGATGCTATCAGCCAGTTCATTTAGTTTATCGTTATTAATTTCCCTACGAGGTTGATTAGGGTCTGTATCAATTTTTTTAAGATTTATTTCAAGAGGCTTACCGTTACCCCCTCTATCCTTTTCATTGATATTTGATACATTATTTGCCACGAATCTAACCGCTGTAAAATCAAGAGCTTGCGCTATGTGGTGCAGTGAAGTCACTGATTCAGGTATTATTTTTATAATAGCTGCCGGATCCTTAAGCATGTGCTTGAGTTCAATTCCATTTATATAACTATACATTTAAAGTCAATATCATATCATAGTCGTTTTTAAGTGTATCCAAAAAGAGACGTATTTATGCTTATTATTGCAACCTAAATTTATCATGTAAAAATCACAAATTTAGTACCATATATAGAAAACAATATGAATAAAGACCTCTGCATAACTTACCCAGAGTGTATGATAACTGCGCTCGGTAATACGACGTTAAAAACCGGCTCAACATGCTAACTCAAGTTTCGGAGTTCA
>ASZJ01000024.1 GCA_000416275.1 Osedax symbiont Rs1 | reverse complement strand
TTTTATATCATATGCTTAGTGTTGMTTTTTGGTTTTATTTGAATCCCGAAACTTGAGTGATAACTGCGCTCGGTAACGGCGTATTAAAAACCGGCTCAATATACTCATTTACAGCTGCACACTCTGCAATCTCGCCGGTTTTTGCCTTGTATTACCTTCACTCGCAACGTTATGCAAAGAATTAATCGTATCGAATGGTAAAGACTTAAGGTGCTAGCAGTTCTTTGATTGCCTGAATAGTCTGCTCAATTTGTTTTGGGTGGGTCTTAGCTTTAGTTAATAAAGCCCTAAATTTAACTAATTTAGCTAATTCTGGGACCTGTTCAATCAGAGCGTCAGGGTGAAAATCACTCAGTGATTTAAAGCTGATATTGATCGGCAATGAGCCTTTATAGTTATTTTTTTGTTGGCATAATCTGTCAGTAACGCTCGTGATTAGGTTTACGTCAGCGTTATTCATTACAGAGGAAAAATTTTGTTTGTCGACGCCAACACGCTTGCGCTCAGTTAACGACTCGCTCCCTTCGCCACCTTGAAAATTACCGAGAACTAGCAGTTTTAGAGGTAGCTCAATTGTTTCTTTCTCTCCTGCATGTTCTGAATCGTAGGTAAGTTTGATGCGTTCATTTGGTAAGTTAAATAGTTGGGTTGTCATGTTCGCACAATAATCCTATATATAATTTAGATTGAATTGACAGAATGTTAAGCGCCGGGCGCTGCGAATATAGATGGGGAATATTCCGATTTCTGTAACTGCTAGGGCGGATATATCACGCTCGCGTTGATGAATTAATTATCCCTATACATTAATCCTTCTGTGTTCGTATGAGAAACAATCTTAACAATGAGCTTGTCTCATAGCTCCGTTTAGTTTCGTTAAAATCATCTGATCTACGCGAAGCTTATCGGTAAGAGACTGGCGCGGGTGCTGTTTCTGGCATGCATAATTAGAGTTTGATTAGGTCTTAAATAGGTTTGGTTAGACATGCTTTGGCCCCAGCGGTTAAAATCAACTTTTTTAGTATGCATACCGGCCTTAGCAATAGAGCAAAAAGACGTTGCTGGCTTGTTGTTTCGAGATGAAATAGCGGTGATTTTTGACGCTTTATGGATTGATCGTGTTAAATCAATAGTTTGGGTTTCATAGCGGGGGGCTTTTTGTTTAGTGATATTAGCTGGTTTAGGTAGCAGCAGCAGTTGTTTTCTAAAGCGCACAGAGTTCGCCACAGGAATTAGTAATCTGTGCGGGCCTTTAGGGTCGGTATATTGATGTTTGATACCAGCGTTTAGGCTAGTTAGTTTAAGCAGAGGTATTCCGGCAAGGTTGGCCGCCACAGATAAATTCATTTGACCTGGAATAGTTATAACATCAAAAAATTTCTTATTGGGCAAGGGCTCCAAACGGATCGTATAGCGCGAGGCGTTCTGGATAATTGCATTAATGGCTAAAAATTTCGGCACATATCGCCTAGTCTCAAAAGGCAGTTCTAGCGCCCAAAAATTAGTTCTTTTACCTTTGTCTCGGTTTTTCTTTTGCGCATCAGTTACGCATGTGGGGCCGCAATTATACGCGGCGAGCGCGAGTAGCCAGTCGCCATCAAATCGGCGATTAAGTTGTGTTAAATAGGTTAAAGCGGCTTCGGTGGATACTAATATATCTCCTCTAGCGTCATACCATTGAGTATCCTTTAAACCAAAATGTGCAGCGGTACTGGGAATAAATTGCCAAGTCCCTTTAGCATTAGCAGATGATATTGCCTTTGAGTTATAGCCACTTTCGATGAAGGGTAGCAAGGCTAGCTCTGCAGGCAGCCTTTTATGGCTAATTCTCTTTAAAATATAGCGGTAATAAGGCCGTGCTCGATAACTAGATCTAGAGATAAATTGAGAATTATTTAGTAGTATTTTAATCTCTTTTTTAACCCTAGGGTGTTGAGTGTTTAAGTTAAGTTGAAAAGTTGAAGGTGGCAACTTCCATAAATCCGTCGCAGAATCAATACTAAATTTTCTGCTTTTTAATATTTTGTTGGTGTTTCTATGTTGATAGAGGTTATAAGCATTTTCTATTAAGCTTGCGCTTTTGCTATAAGAATCTATTTGATTAGTTGCGTAGCTACTAAAGCTGGTAAAGAAGAGGCTAATCGACAACATAAAGATTGAATAAATTTGCATTTTTGGACGCTCAATTCAGGAAGTATTTGGCTTAAGTAAATGAAATCGCGCAGTTTATCATCTAATTTTTTGTTAAAAATATTCTTAACAGAGTAATATCACCTGTCTCTCAAAAATAGAAATTATTCCTAGAGGTTTAATATTAAATATATTGATTAATATATCCAATAGTTTAAATAACTATCTAAATATTAATGTGTTACGAGAAAATCCCGGCGGAGTTTTTGACGCTTTGTAGAGGTTCTATGCTAGGAGAAAATCGAATTTTACATGGTCCAAGTATCAAGTGCAACACGCCACTAGTAAAGGCCTCAAACGGTGTAAGTCCTTTTAGAGACCTTTGCATAACTACTGCGCTCGGTAATGCGGCGTTAAAAACCGGCTCAATATGCTCATTTACACCAGTAATACCCTTAAACAAGGGCGCTTTGTACCCAAAGGGAGGGGGCACACTGACTCCGCTATCTCGCCAGTTTTGCCTGGTATTATCTTCGCTGGCAACGTTATGCATCTGCATAAAACCCATAGGTTCAGTGGGTGTTTTTCTAACCGCCGAAGAATCAAGAACTTGCGCTATGTGGCGCAGTGAAGTTTGATTCAGGTCTTATTAAGATCAGTTAGCATATACCTGTTTAACGCAAAGCATAAAATATGGTATCTTTGCTCCGCGGTGAACTGTTGGTGTTGTTTGTTGTATAAAGTCATAACAGATCGTAATTTTTCTGTGCTAACTGAAATTATCCCTCCAACTCACTCATATATTTCAAAAAATATTAGGCGGTTGCACTTTTTGTATTACTTCAGTGCATGTTTTAAGCTTCGAGATGAGAATAAGGTTGATTAACAATTAACTCTAAATTATATTTGTGAGGCTTTGAGCTGCAGTAGACGTGAATTATCGTCTAATCAATTATGCTGACGGCATAAAAGTTAAATGAATTCAGTTCCCTTAATTGATTTTATTACCATTTATATTACAAGTTTTTAGAGCTGCTCTTTATAAAATGAGACCTTTGCATAGCGAGCGCAGTAGTTATGCAAAGGTCTCATATTGTATTATTTTTATATATTCTGCATGTTGAGAGGTCGTTGTGTCGGTAAAATTTATAGATAGAATGTCATGTGCTTTTATTGGACAGCCTTTTTTATCGCTGTTCAATAAATTGAACGTTACGATTTCTATTGTGTGCTTGTTGCTAATAACGGGCTGTGCGTCATCAGTAAAAGTAGTCTCTAAAGTAGCAGAGGTTATCTATGATCCAAATGTACAAGTCGGGTCAAATGAAACCCAGCCCTCGAAAGTATCTGTAGCGGTGTTGACAGAAAGGGCGGATACCACTGTGTCACCAAGTGCCAAGCACAGGTATTTTTCTTCGGGGTTGGCGACAAACCATTATTTATTGAAAATATATGAGCTAGATGAAAACGTTTTAGGAGGCGAGAATGTGTCTACCTTAACAGCTAATCAGGTGATGGCGGTTATGGGTGGGGAGTACCTAGAAAAACATGAGTACTATGTAAAACTTGATGGTTTTAGATTTATTAAGCACTTCTCTGTCGATAAAAAAGTGGCCAATTTGTTGGCTGTCGTTTATTTTGAAGAACCCCAGTGTACATTGTGGTCAACTTTGCGTGGGGTGAAAAGCATCGGTGAAGAGTATAACTTTTATCTAAAAGCGACTGAGCGGCGCTTTTTGTTTCGTTCTGAGTTGGATGTGTCTTCTCCAGGGGAAAAAATTAAAATAGATAATCGTTATATTGGAGTTTGTGGAGGGCAAGACAATGCTCTCCTTGCAAAAGTACAAGCGCCTGAGTCCCGTAGTAAAGTTTTGACGTTGATCAGGTCGCATCAAGAGGCTGTAGTTAGTCAGTCTGTAGTTGATGATGTTCAGCTGTTGCCTAAGGTTGAAATCAAGATTAAAAAGAGCCCGTCGCCTGTGGATGTTCCTAAAAGTCCAAAGATTGCAGCATCCAGTTCTGCCGATCCGGTTGCTGTAAAAAAACCTTCTAAATACTGGTGGTATAGGGAGAAAGTTGTTGATGTTTCGCCGTTGTCAGGTGGCGCAATCTTTAAGGATGCTCCTGCAAATGCAGTTGTTAAAGAGTATCTGTAGGCCCCTGATTTTGGGTGATAAAAACCGGCAACTACAAAGTACTCAGCACACCCTAAAGCTTGGCAGATCGTTTAGTTAGTATCATATCCCTTTTGCTGTTTTAAGGAAGTTGAAACTGGCTGGCTGTGTGTCGACATGGTTCGGAGCTATCCGAGCATCATAAAAAAGAATTTCAAGGCTGGTAATATGAAACATTGCCATGCAGGGTGCATGGCAATAAAAGTAACAAGGCTTGGGAAATATGACTAGCTTGTTTAAGCTTAGCTGTAGGACTTTCAAGCCTTAATTTAAATGGATGAAAATTATGGCTAAAGAAGCAACGGTAGCACCTAAAGAACGTATAAACATCAAATATGTTCCAGCAACAGGTGGACAAGAAGCAGAAGTGGAACTTCCTTTAAAGCTTATGGTTCTCGGGGATTTTACCGGGCAAGCTGAAGAGACTCCTATTGCAGATCGCAGTACTGTAGCTGTCGATAAAAACAACTTCAACGCGGTATTTAAAGAGACCAAGCTGACTTTGCAAACCTCTGTGTCGGATAAGCTCACAGAGCAAGAAGATGGGAGGGGAGAGATTTCTATCGATCTTAAATTTGAGGGTTTGAGAGATTTTCAGCCTGATAGCATTGCCAGACAAGTGCCAGAAGTGAAAAAGCTCATTGATCTTCGTGAAGCGTTGGTGGCACTTAAGGGTCCGTTGGGAAATGTGCCTTCTTTTCGTGAGAAATTACAAGAATTATTGGGTAGTGAAGAGGCGCGTGATCAGCTGTATTCCGAGCTGAGTATTGCTCAAAATCCGACAGATAAAGATAATTAATCCGGTACCGATAGGGAAGTATAAGTATGGATAATCAACAGGCACAACAGCGTGAGTCTGCGCAGGTAGAAGGGTCGCTGCTAGATCAGATTATGGCTCAAAGCCGTATGAAGCAGGAAGAAGAAGGCTACGATATCGCCAAAGATGGCGTGATGGCATTTATCTCAAATATGCTAGAGCGCGGCAGCACAGAAGAACCTGTTAATAAAGGTTTGGTTGATCAAATGATCGTTGAGTTGGATAAAAAGATCAGTGCACAGGTCGATGAAATATTGCACGTGCCAGAGTTTCAGCAATTAGAATCCGCTTGGTGTGGTTTGAAATTGTTGGTTGATCGCACCGACTTTCGTGAAAATATTAAAATTGAAGTGCTGCATGCAACCAAAGAAGAGCTGCTTGATGATTTCGAGTTTTCTCCTGAAGTGGTTCAATCTGGCTTGTATCAGCATGTCTACTCCAATGAGTATGGGCAGTTTGGTGGTCAGCCAATAGGTGCGATGATCGGGCACTATGCGTTTAGTCCCTCTACCCCTGACATGAAGTTGTTGCAGTACGTGGCAGCGGTAGGGGCAATGGCGCACGCTCCGTTCTTGTCTTCAGTAGAGCCCTCTTTCTTTGGTATAGATTCCTTTGTTGATTTCCCTAGCATAAAAGAGCTAGGGGCGACTTTTGAATCACCTAAATACACTAAGTGGCGCTCTTTGCGTGAAGCCGAAGATTCTAAATATATCGGTCTTACAGCGCCGCGCTTCCTATTGAGAAGCCCTTACGATCCGGTAGAAAACCCGGTTCGATCGTTTAATTACACAGAAGATGTATCAAAAAACCACGAGCACTACCTCTGGGGTAATACAGCATTGCTGCTAGGTAGCAAGCTGACAGAGAGTTTTGCCAAGTATCGTTGGTGTCCTAATATTATCGGGCCACAGAGCGGCGGCGCAGTTGAAGATTTACCGGTGCATTTGTTCGAGTCTATGGGTGAGCTACAAGCTAAAATCCCCACGGAAGTGCTAATCACTGATCGTCGCGAATATGAACTTGCAGAGCAGGGCTTTATCAGTCTGACTATGAGAAAAGGCAGTGATAACGCTGCATTCTTCTCCGCTAACTCGATTCAAAAGCCCAAGACTTTTCCAAAGACTAAAGAGGGACAAATGGCGGAGACTAACTATAAGTTAGGTACTCAGCTTCCCTATATGATGATCATCAATCGTCTAGCGCACTACATCAAAGTGTTACAGCGCGAAAAAATTGGCTCTTGGAAAGAACGTCAGGATTTAGAGCGCGAACTCAATACTTGGATCAGGCAGTATGTTGCCGATCAGGAGAATCCGCCTGCAGATGTACGCTCTCGCAAGCCGCTGCGTGAAGCCAGTATCACGGTTTCAGATGTAGAGGGAGATCCAGGTTGGTATCAAGTGGCGATGAAGGTTCGTCCGCACTTTAAATATATGGGTGCAAGTTTTGAGCTGTCTCTAGTGGGCCGTTTGGACCAAGAGTAAGTGAGAAAGACCAGTGGGGCTAGTTTGTTTCAGCGGATGCAGGCTAGCTCAGCGGGAGAGGGACGCTCTCTCTCGCTATTGAATCGCACCGAGTATTTGCACCAGTCGATAGAGTCTGTGCGCAGTCATTTAGAATCTTTGCTTAATAGTAGAGCTGGTGCCAGTCAGTCCAGTGTCAGCTATGGTCTGGAAGATTTTAATGATGCGGCGGTTGGCAGTAAAGATCAGGCCATGAGCATAGCGCAAGACATTAAAAGATGTATCAGTGAATACGAGTCGCGGCTCTGTAACTTGCAGGTGATTTTCTCTGGATATAAAGAGGATGACCCGGCCATGTTGCAGTTTGCTATTAAGTGTAGCTTTGTGGTCGATTCTCAGCAAGATCAAGTATCTATCGAGTTGTATTTAGACAAAAACCGTCAGTTTAAGGTGATGTGAGTAACGCGTGAAGTTAAACAAATATTTTCGAGATGAATTAGATTTTTTGCGCTTGCAAGGCAAAGAGTTTGCCGAGTCCAATCCAAATCTCAGTCAGTATTTGTCCGAGGCTAATAATGACCCTGATGTTGAGCGTCTACTGGAAGGTTTTGCTTTCTTGACGGGAAGGTTGCGGCAAAAAATAGAGGATCAGCTACCAGAGCTTACTCACTCCACAATCAATATGTTATGGCCTAATTATTTGCGGCCTGTGCCCAGTGCGACCATGATCCAGTACCGGCCCAGTATCGGTGCAATCACTACCTCACATACCATTGCTAAAGGTTCTGTGCTTAAAAGCATTGAAGTCGGTGTCAATGACTCTGAATCACTACAAGGTGATAACAGTGATAATCTCGCCTGTACTTATACCACTTGCCACGATGTAACTTTGTACCCGATGCGTAAAAAGGGTGTAACGGCTAGTCATTCACGGGAAAAGTCTGTGATTGATTTAGAATTGTACTTAGACGATGCTGTGCCTTTTACGCAGATGAACATGAAAAGTTTAAGGTTTTTCTTAGGGGCTGAGTCACATGCCGCCCATACTATGTGCCTGTGGTTATGTCACTATTTAAAGAAGATGGAGATAGTTATAAGAGGCACTAGCTTTCCAATACCCTTAAGTGCATTAAAACAGAAGGGGTTTGAGCGCAATGAATCGCTGCTACCCTATCCTGACAATGTTTATCAGGGCTATCGGATACTGCAGGAGTACCTGAGTTTTCCCGAGGCCTTTTTATCTTTTGAACTGCAGGGGTTAGATAAAGTGTTGCCGCCGGCTTGCGCTGCAGAGATGACTATTCGCTTTACTTTTTCTCGGACTTTTCCAGCCGATATTAAAATTAGAGACAATGCCTTTGAGCTGTATTGTGTGCCTGCGGTTAACTTGTTTAAACACGAGGCGGATCCAATCAATTTAAACGGTCAGAAAGTAGAGTACAAAATATTTCCCGCAGCTAGAAAGTCCGAGCAATATGAAGTATTTAATGTAGAATCAGTTTCTGGCTGGTTGACCGATGATAACGGTCGGATGCAAGGTGGTGTTAGAAAATACAGTGCCTTTGAAAGCTTTCATCATGAGATAGAGCGCACTGAAGGGCGCACGTCTCTCTACTATCGAACCAGGGTAAAGGATAGTGTCCGCGAGATTGGTTTCGATCACTTTTTAGCATTCGTGCGCGGCGATGAAAAGCAGTGTGTTGATTTAAATGAAACCGTGTCGCTGAGCTTGAGCTGTACCAATAGATTACTGCCTG
This sequence comes from Osedax symbiont Rs1, assembly GCA_000416275.1. Classification (GTDB taxonomy): domain Bacteria; phylum Pseudomonadota; class Gammaproteobacteria; order Pseudomonadales; family Balneatricaceae; genus Rs1. The sequence continues at coordinate 18,026 of ASZJ01000024.1, read as the reverse complement.
AGCTATTACAGGTAGGCGATGTATGTCATTCTACTGAAGACAGTCCCTCCTTTTGTGAATTCAGTAATATCACCAAACCGACCCAGTCACTGCGGCCTGCTCTAGATGGTAGTTTGCTGTGGATCCTCATTTCAAATATGTCACTAAACTACCTGTCGTTACTGTCAAAAGATGCGCTAGTGTCAATCTTGCGTGCCTATGATTTTAAAGCGCTGGTTAATCTACAAGCTCAGCGGTCATCGACCCTGCGTTTAGAAGGTATTTTAAGCATAGAGACGACGCCGATAGATAGGCTGATAAAAGGTTTGCCGGTGAGAGGCTTGCGTTCCGTGTTGACTCTCAAAGAATCCTCCTTCGGATCAGAGGGGCAGCTCTATCTATTTGGGGCGGTAATGAGTCGTTTTTTTGGTCTCTATGCCAGTATCAATTCGTTTCATGAATTGGAAGTCATCAACAGTGAAAATAATGAAAGTTATAGCTGGGGCATGGTTACAGGGGAGCAACCCCTGATTTGAAGTCATTGCAGAGTAGTAGCGTTGTAAAATTGCTAGAAGACGCGCCAAAATATAACTTCTTTCAGCTGGTTGATTTGCTGCATCGTATCAATGGCGATGACCAAGAGCAAGATCAAGACTTTAAAGCTCGGCAGCAGAGAATTCGTTTTTCGGCTAGTGCTTCAGTGGCTTTTCCAACAGCAGATGTGCAAAAATTATCGTTACTTAAAGAGCAGCCTGGTCAACATGGGCTCGAGAGCTCTACTAAAGAAGATGGTTCCGATCGCTATTTTTTAGAGACGACATTCTTGGGCCTACACGGGTCACAGTCACCGCTTCCGTCTCACTATATCGATACTGCCAGTTACGAGTACGCACAGAATTATCCGGGGATTCGAAATTTCTTAGATTTTTTTAATCAGCGACTATTGACCTTGATGTACAGGTCCTGGAGAAAGTACCGCTATTACATTCGATTTCAACCGGATGCGACTGACGATTTTTCTCAACAAATGTACTCATTGGTAGGGTTGGCAGATAAAAGTTTGCGCGGAAAAACGCCGATAAATTGGTGCAAAATGCTCTCTTATACCGGTACTTTAGCTTGCCGAAGCCGCTCTCCTGAAGTGGTGTCAGGTATAGTGGCTCACTATTTTGAATTACCGCAAGTGAGCGTTAAGCAATGGGTATTTAGATATGTAGATATACCTGGATTTCAACAGGTAAAGCTTGGAGAGCAAAATAGCACCCTAGGTGAAAATATCAGTTTGGGTGCTAGGGCTCAAGACCGGTCGGGTAAGTTTATATTATCCCTCAAGTCATTGACCCAAGAAAGATTTAGAGAGTTTCTACCCAACGGGCAAAATTTCAAGCCGTTGGTCAAGTTGATTGAGTTTGTGTTGCGCGAACCTCTCGCTTACGATTTAGAGCTGTGCATGATTCGTGAAGATTTGAAGCCTATGAAAATAGGCGATGAAGAAAGCTGCAGGCTGGGCTGGACTACTTTTTCCGGCAGTTTAGAAAATTTAAAAAGTAAAGAGCGCAGCGTGTTAATACACTTGAGATCATAGTCATGGAGCAGCGACAAATAGTTATTCAAATTACCAATATAGATGCGATAGAGCGCTCTACTGTACCGCGTTGTAGATTCGATGAAGAGGGCGGCAGTATAGGTAATTGCGCTGGCGATCACTGGAATTTATATGACAACAGTGGTGGTGTTCATGCGGGACATGGCCTGATTAAAATGATAGATGGCGAGTTTTGTATTGTGCAGGGCAGTGGGGATGTGTTTGTCAACAAATCCAGCTATTCGCTCGGGGCGGGACGTGCTGCATTACTGCACGATGCTGATTTAATCGATATAGGAAAGTTCAATTTACGCGTTCATTTTACTCATGGCAGCCAATTTGGTACAGATCCCGATGCTTCTCTGGAAGAAGTTATCGGTGATGCTGAACAGGCCTCTCTGCTCATCGATCAAAATTGGACCGGCGAGGATAAAAAGCGCGAGCTTAAAAGTACCGATCCAGAGTTGGCGCTGGCAGAGGCCATGGTAGTGACTGATGATTTGGATCCCGAGGTGTATTTTGATGTTCAAGATCATCTCGCCAGTGATAGAAATGAATTATCTGAGTTACTAGAAGCTCCTGGTCCAGGTGTTTTGACGCTGGCAACGGCGCCAAAGTCACACCAGATAGTGGCTGTTAGCAGAGCAAGTAAAATAACCAAGAATTTTGAAAGTAGTAGGGTGATTGATGGAGTGCAAACTATGAATAATGATTTTAGTTCCAAGATGGGAGAATTAGAAGACTTGGTTATGGGCCGCTCAAGTGATGTGAGCCAGACGGTGGTTAGTCCGCAGTTTAGCGAGTCCCCAAGGGCTATTGACGAGGCGGGGCACTTGGCTGCCTCTCCCTTGCAAAGGGGCTTGAATGTCACTTTAAAGCAGTCTGATACAGCGCAAACTCATGACTTACTTGAAGAAATTGGCATGACTTTGCGAGAGGCTGTAGAGGGGCTGCTTAAAATACAGCAGGCATCTAGAGAGCAGAATCAAGGGCTGTCGAATAAAGTACTGCAACCCATTGAAGATAACCCGCTGCGCTTAGGCTTAAATTATCAAGAGACGATGGCGGCGATGTTTAACAGTGATAGGTCTATGGTGCACCTAGCGGCGCCGATGGCGGTGAGAGAGAGTCTAATCCAGATTCATCTGCATCAAATAGCTACAGAATACGCCACTAAAAAGGCTTTAGATGCAATATTGCAAGCGTTGAATCCGACCACCTTAGCGGCGCGCTTCAAACGTTATAGAGGCACCGCTCAACAGCGTAAAGAAACCGAGGAGGGATGGGCGTGGGAAATGTATACCCATTACTACGAGGAGCTTATTTCATCGCGCCAACAGGGGTTTGAAAAGTTATATTCAGAAGTGTTTGATCAGGCATACGACCAGCGATTAAGGGAGTTACAAAATGAAGCTGTCGACGATGTTTGAAGTGATGAAGGCACAAGCGTTAGTGGTGTTGGCAATAGTGCTGTTACAGGGTTGTACAGCGGCATCGAAATCAGCGTCAATTATCTCGGACCCAGACATACAAGTGGGTGATGAGGGGGAGGGGGGGCCCTCCACCGTGCTGTTAAGTCTCTTTGCCGCAAGAGATGTTAATGAAAACTATTTGGGCGAGGGCACACCAATAGACTTTCATGTGATCTTCATGAAAGACGACTCAAAAATGCTCGCCGCTGATTTTGATGAATTGACTTTCGCCATGGAAGACTCACTGGGCAAGAACTATTTAATTCACGATGATTACTCGTTGATCCCCAATCAATATAAGTATGTTGAGGCGCTGGAAGTACCTGAAGGAACACGTTATTTAGGGGTAGTGGCACGCTTTGCGGATCCAAACCAGACACAGTGGAAGAAGAGTATGCGGATTAAAAATAAAGGTCATGTCTATAAATTTTTAATGCAATTCAACCGCGAGCATGTTGACTTTATCAAAGAAGATTATTAATTATGTCGACAAGAAATAGAGTAATTTGGAACGAGGGGCTGTTTATTAAACCCCAACACTTTCAACAGCAATTTCGTCATACAGAGAGTCAAATCAGCGCTAAATTTAGCTCAATTAGCGAATATTTATACGGATTGATGTCGCTGGAAATAAACACCGAGTATCTCAATTTTGGGCGGATATCACTGGTGAGTGCCTCAGGGGTGACACCTGATGGCACCAGCTTTGATTTTCCATTACTCGATGACTTGCCCTCGCCTCTTGATGTAGCTGATGCATCAGCGGCGAATCAGATCGTCTATCTGGCGATACCACTGCATGAAGATTCGGTCAAAGAGATCACTTGGGCAGACGATTTAGGGCATTCTAGATACAAGGCCGATAGCCAGTTAGCTCGCGATATTCACTCCAGAGATGGTGATGATGTGCAGATAGATGTAGCAAAGGTCAATTTACGATTGATGCTGGAGCGAGAAGACCGCAGTGCCTACAGTACGCTACCTATCGCGCGTATTCTAGAAAAGAGGCAAGATGGTAGCGTAGTACTGGACCCAGATTTTATGCCCTGCAGTATGACGGTTGCCACCATCCCCTACCTGCACCGCTTTGTCGGTGAAATGTCAGGTTTAATGCGTGAACGAGCCAAGAATATTTCGCAGAGGCTCGGTGCTCCCGGGCAATCTGGTGTGGCCGAAGTAACTGATTTTATGCTATTGCAGGTATTAAACCGGGTACATCAGTGGTTTTCTCATATGTCAAGATTGAAAATACTACACCCAGAGCGGCTTTACGAAGCCCTATTACAAGTTGCCAGTGAATTAATCACCTATACCAACGACAGTCGTTTACCGCCGCTATTTCCCCCTTATGAACACGACAATCCACAGCTGTCTTTTGCCCCGCTAATTTACTCTCTCCAGCAAAGCTTAAGTACGGTATTAGAGCCAAGGGCAGTGGCCATCCCGTTAGAAAAGCGCAAGTTTGGTTTGATGGGTGCGGCAATTACCGATCGCACTTTACTGGAGAGCGCCGATTTTGTAATCGCAGTGCGCGCGGACCTGCCTCTAGATACTTTGCGCAAGCAATTTGTACAGCAAACTAAGGTGGCTTCAGTAGAGCGTATAAGGGACTTAATAAGCCTGCAAATTCCCGGGATTCCGTTAATTAGTCTCCCAGTAGCACCAAGGCAGCTACCTTACCACGCCGGCTTTACCTATTTTCAGTTGGACAGAAACAGTGAAAATTGGGCGATGCTGAATGAATCAAATGGTTTTGCCTTCCATGTTGCCGGTGATATTCCTAACATCGACTTGCAGTTTTGGGCAATAAGGAGCTAGCAGTGAATAGCATGACCTCGAGTGTCACCGCGAGCAATACACTTGGTGATATACACAACCCCCAGCTACATTTATGGGCGATAAGGAGATGAATGGCATGCGACCCAATATCACAGCGAGCAATATGATCTCGATGCTACCCGATGCAGATAAACCTTTAAGCAATAAGGGCAGTGAAGTGGAGTCGACAGAAGGTTTGCTGTTATCGGACAAAGTTAAAAATAGGGATGCGATAGAAGTATCACTATTCGACAGTGTTAAAAATGTTGATGCAGACGAAGATTTTTGGTTCAAATTACGCGGCAATAGCATCAATTTATTGATTGATGTTGCCGAGCCTTTGTTAGGCATGGTGTCAAGGGTGAAAAACATTAACCACTATGAAGCGATAGAAGAACTATATCAGCAGGTGGTTGCCGAGATACGACTAATCGACGTTGAGTTGGAGAGCAAAGGTTATGAGCGAGCAGTACTGCTCTCGTATCGCTACATACTTTGTACTTTTATCGATGAATCAATTATGGGCACTAAGTGGGGCAGTGGTGTGTGGGCACAGCACTCGCTATTGACAAGGTTTCACAATGAGACTTGGGGTGGTGAAAAAGTCTTTAGTATTCTCAATAGGATAGAGTCTGATCCGAAGCGCTATCGAGAGCTTTTAGAGTTTATTTATCTGTGCTTGTGTCTAGGTTTTGGCGGCCGTTATCGGGTTGAAAAAACCATTGAAAGCGAGGGCAAGTTTGAACAAGTGCTCTCCGATTTGCATGAGTTGCTCAGCTTAAATATGGGAGATATTCCAGAAAGTCCACTGGCGATGCCCGCCGCGAAAAATGTATTAGTGACTAAGAGCATCCTCAACCACCGCATTCCACTATGGTCGGTATTTGCGGCTTTTTCGCTGGGCTTAACAGCAGTGTTTAGCTATTACTATTTCAGCCTAGCGCAGCAGAGTGATGATGTATTGGCCAAGTTAAATCATATTTTAAATTAAACCTGAAGCAGTGACTTCACTGCACAACATAGCGCAAGTTATTGATTTTACAGCGGTTAGAAAAACATCCACTGAACCTAGGGGTTTTATGCATTTATGCAGCGAATGCAGGACGCATATGAGCTTGCAGTTAATATTTTCTATGCCACTGTAAAACCAATATCTTACATTCTGTATTCACTTTGAAGTTACGGATTTAGATTAAACAGATAAAAGCTAAAGGTTCAGCGATTGCTTTCTAATCGCTGTAGAAGCAACAGCTTGGGTCGACCTTCAGTATTAATTGAACAAGGAGTTAGTTGTGATACGTATTGAATTACCAGTGCTGATGGAAAAGTTAAACCCGTTATGCAAGCACTCGATGGAAGAGGCAGCGGCATTTTGTGTCAGTCAGGAAGGGGCGGAAATTACTGTTTCGCACTTGATTTATGCCATTTTAGACACCCCCTACTCAGATTTAAGGATTATCTTAGATCAGGCACAATTAGATCACCTCGAGCTTAAAAATAAGCTAGGTGCCAATTTGGCGGCCAGTAAACAAAATACTATGGGTACCTACCCGAGCTTCTCACCTTTACTGATCGAGCTATTACAAGATGCTTGGTTACTTGCCTGCACTGAATATCAGCATGACAAATTGCGTGGTGGGGTACTGTTTTTATCGGTGTTACTCAATGCCAGTCGCTATTTGTCAACCGATGTACAGGGCTATCTAAGCGCGATCAACCGCGAGAGCTTGCGCAATAATTTTGATCAATTGACCATCAAATCCGTGGAGGCGCCCAAGGGTAATAATGGCACAGCCAATGCTGCGGGAAACATGGCGCAGCAACAGACGACGCTACTGGAGAAATACACCAGTAATATCACTCAGATGGCACGTGAAAACAAATTGGATCCGGTGCTCTGCCGCGACGATGAAATCTCTTTAATGATCGATATCCTCAGTCGTCGGCGCAAAAACAACCCTATCGTGGTCGGTGATGCAGGGGTAGGTAAAAGCGCGGTGATCGAGGGACTGGCGCAAAAAATTATCGCTAAAGATGTGCCGAGTAAGCTGCAGGAAGTAGAAATATTATCGCTAGATCTAGGTGCATTGCAGGCGGGAGCCGCGGTAAAAGGCGAGTTTGAAAAACGTCTTAAAGGCGTCATAGAAGAAGTTAAAAACTCAGCTGTCGGCATCATTTTATTCATTGATGAAGCGCACACTTTAATCGGAGCCGGCAATCAAGAGGGCGGCGGTGATGCGGCAAACTTACTCAAACCCGCTCTGGCAAGAGGCGAGTTGCGTACCATCGCGGCGACGACGTGGAAGGAGTACAAAAAGTATTTTGAAAAGGATCCGGCGCTGTCGCGCCGTTTCCAATTGGTAAAATTAGACGAGCCGAGCATTGCTGAGGCAATTCATATCATGCGCGGCCTAAGTGGCGTGTATGAGAGTGCCCACGATGTGCTGATCACCGATGATGCACTAAAGGGTGCCGCCGAGTTGTCGGCGCGCTATATCTCCGGTCGTCAACTGCCCGACAAAGCGATAGATGTGTTGGATACCGCCTGTGCGCGAGTGGCGATAAATCTGAGCTCAAGACCGAGAGAGATAAGTCGTATAGAAGGTGAAATGCAGCAGCATCGCATGGAGATTGAACGCCTAATTCACCAGCGCAAGTTAGGAGTGACTACCGATCAGGCGCGCATCGAAGAGTTGCAAGGCAAGAACGAAATACTGTTAGATAAAGCCAATGAGCTAACCGCCGCTTGGGTCGAGCAGCAGGGGATCGTGAGCCAAATGATTGCCTTGCGCAAGCAACTCGCCAGTGACAGTGCTCAGCAGTCCAGCATTGAAGGTGTTGTAACAGAAATTAGTAGCACACAAGAACTGGCGGAACAACTGGCCCAATTGAGCGAAAAATTAGCCCAGTTGCAGGAAAATTACGTGCTGGTGAATGCCTTGGTCAACTGTCAACAAATCGCCAGTGTTATTGGCGATTGGACTGGGGTGCCTATCAATCAAATGAGTACCGATCAGCTATCCACTATCACCCAGTTACCGAAACTATTGGCACAACACATAAAAGGGCAGGATATGGGGCTGGAGAAAATACACCGGCACTTATTGACGGCTCGCGCAGATCTTCGAAAAACCGGACGCCCTCAGGGAGCATTTTTACTGGTGGGCCCTAGTGGTGTCGGTAAAACTGAAACCGTCATTCAGTTAACCCAGCTACTGTACGGCGGTAAGCAATTCATCACCACCATCAATATGTCTGAGTATCAAGAAAAGCACACGGTCTCGCGGCTGATCGGTTCACCACCGGGTTACGTAGGTTTTGGTGAGGGGGGCGTATTAACCGAGGCGATTAGACAAAAACCTTATTCAGTGGTGCTGTTAGATGAAGTGGAAAAAGCCCACCCCGAAGTGTTAAATTTATTTTATCAAGCGTTTGATAAAGGTGAGTTGGCCGATGGTGAGGGGCGCCTGATTGACTGCCAGAATGTAATGTTTTTCATGACCTCTAACCTAGGTTACCAGACCATCGTTGACTACGTAGATAATAGAGATGAGCTAGACGATGCGCTCTATCCTGAACTGGCTAATTTTTTCAAGCCAGCGCTGTTAGCGCGCATGGAAATTGTCCCCTACATGCCGCTGCAAGATGACGTTCTTGAAAGCATAGTCAGTGCCAAAATAGCGGCCTTATCTAGCTTGCTAGCACAGCGCTATAAAGCCCAAGTTGATATTGATGAGCAAGTGATCAGTCTTATTTGCGCCAAAACCAATCGCAGTGAAAATGGTGCGCGAATGATAGAGTCGGTGATTGATGGACAGTTGTTACCGCCTTTATCAATGCAGATATTAGAGCGACTAGCAGCCAGTGAAGAGATTGCCAATATCTCGCTGAGCGTCAATCAGCAGCAGTTTTGCAGTGAGGTCAGTTAATTGCTGACTCCGGTAGTATCGCAACTGATGCCACTACTTAAGGCGGCGGATGAAACTGCGCTCGACCTCGCCGGATTACAGCTGTGGTGTCAGCATGTGAGAGCGGTGCGTGGTTGGTATTTACGGCTGTCATTTGATGGTCGTGAACTGCAAGTGATGGCGCAGTTAGAGCGGGGACAAGTGAGTGTCGCCGCGGGGCTAAGCTTTAACTGCACGCAATTTGATCAGCCGTTTTCGCACGTCGCATTTAGCGCCAAATCGATAGTATTGCAACAGCTAGCGCAATACCCAGAACTCAGTCATCCGCAGTATTTAACTTGGATAGCTAGCGCTAGTGCACAGACCGAGCTGTGGGTAGAGCCTTTATACTTAAATGGCAAATTACAGGGGTTGTGGGCAACGCAGGCGGTGGCTGGGCAGACGTGTCCGAGCTCGGATACGCAAGCTATCAAACAGCTGATGTTATTGCGTATCGAACAACTTAAACAAAATCGGCAAATACAGGTAAATCACTCCAGTTTAGTGAGTAGTTTTAATGCGCTACATGCCGATGTGTTAACCGGTAAACATAAAAAAATACTGGCACAAACAATCATCGGAGAATCCGAGCAAATACAGAAGCTGCAGGACAAAATTATTATTGCAGCTAGGTCGCAGCTCAGTGTTCTAGTTCAGGGCGAGACAGGCGTAGGTAAGGAGCTAGTGGCCAAGGCGATACATCAGTTGTCAGATCGAGAGCAGCGACCTTTTATAGCGCTCAACTGTGCAGCGATCCCCGACTCGCTGTTAGAGAGTGAGCTGTTTGGCTTCGTCAAAGGTGCCTTTTCTGGGGCGGCGCACTGCTCAAAGGGGTTGTTGGGGCAATCTCACAGCGGCGTATTGTTTCTCGACGAGATAGGGGATATGCCACTGACTATTCAAGCCAAATTACTGAGAGTGCTAGAGACGCGAAAGTATCGTCAACTGGGGGGCAGTGAGGAACTCAGCTGTGACTTTAAATTGATCACAGCCACTCATCACCATTTGCCATTGCTGATCAAGCAGCAGCGTTTTCGCAGCGATTTGTTTTATCGCCTTAATAGTTTTCCGATTTTGGTGGTGCCTTTGCGGCAGCGCAAGGCGGATATTGAGTTGCTCAGCCAGTATTTTATTGATCAGTATAACCGCGCTAATCAGTGCCGAGTGCTGGGGATTAGCGAAGCGGCTATCGAACAGCTTAACACCCTCAGTTTCAACGGTAATATTAGAGAGTTAAAAAACATTATTGAACTGGCATGTGTGCACTGCGGTGATGGTGAGGAGATCCACAGTATTGACTTATCTAACACAGAGTTTCCATCCGCTGCCGACAGTGAAGAGCAGGATAGTCAGTCGCCGGCAGAACCCGCCCATAAACCTGGTGAAATAAGCAATCTAAAGGCGGCGGTTGAGCAATTTGAAGAGCAAATTATAAAACAGCGCCTGCTGCTCTGTGACGGTAATAAAAGCAAGGCGGCACAGACCTTGGGGGTTCCCAGGCGCACATTTACTTACATCTGTCAGAGACTGGAGTTAAATAACAGTGAGTAATAAAATTTTCATGGTCAAATTTCTACTGCTGTGCAGTGTTTCTAGCAGTGGCATATTAGCCTCTGAGCCACCGAGTATCGCCAGTGCGCAACTGTGTACCGAGATAATCAACAGCCGTCTGGAGAGACTCGCCTGTTTTGATGCCGTGTTTAATACTGCCATCAGTGAGCAGCCGGTAACTAGTGTCGTGGTACTCAACGTGGTCAGCAAGCCAAAATTTTGGCATCGGGTGGTGGCGCAAGAAGCGAACCGCCAAGATTCGGATGTTTTTATTGGCAACTATACCGAGGCTGGGTCGAGCGTCGAAGGTGGTAGTTCAAATCAATTAATATTGAGTCAGTCTGCTCTTGGGACTATACCGCCGCGGCCGATTTTAGTGATTAGCTGCTTAGATAATATCACCCGACTACAGATTTTATTGCATAAACCTATTGATGAGGGAGTGACCCCATTGAATTTAGTGATTGATGGAAAATCTCTGCCGAGCCGTTGGTTTAGCGAGTCCAATGGTTATCTAATTCGCGCGGGGCGAGGGTTGCCCGGTATTGAAGATATTAGCGCTATGTTTTTAAAAAAATCATTAGTTATTCGTAGTAAAGAGCCTGGAATTGATAATTTGAGCTTCGATCTCAGTAATCTAGTCGATGATATCAAACCACTTAGAAAGGCGTGCCACTGGTAAACACATGGATATACTTGACAGAATAGTTCAGCCTATCAGCGAAAAAAATGCGTTGGGCAAGGCGTTAAAAGAAGACCCGCGGCTCGACTTTATCGATGAGGAAATGATGAAGGTGGGCTCGCTCTCCCATGGCTCTATCGAGTGGGGTAAAGTAGAAGAGCTTACTATAGAGCTACTGCAGACACAGACCAAAGACATAAAATTGTTGTCAAATTTACTACAGTGTCTACAGCAAGATACCAATTTAGAAGGGGTATTGTTGTCACTTAAAGTATTGACTGTTTTTGTCAATGCCTACTGGCTTGATGCCTATCCGATGCCGGGAGAAAAAGGAAAAGGGCTTAGGGCAAGGTTTTACAAGCAGATAATGCAGCGTAACAGCAAGGCGATAAAACGCACCGCAGTCAGTAGTGAAGATAAAGAAGAAATCACTCAAATATTAGCCGATTTAGAGGCCGCTCTCAATGGCGTAGAGTTAGATTTAGCGCTGTTTGTCTCGTTACAGCTGGCATTTAAAGAGCGCGAGGCAGAGCCTCTAGAAGTGTTTGAAGCACCAGCGCTGATGCCTGGTGACACAGCAGACGCTGAAAAAGCACAGCTGGCTCCGCAAGTCCCCAGTGTCTATTTCGACCCGAAAAACGAACGTGCGACACGTCAGTCTCTATTTAGTATGGCAGGTTTTCTCAATACTACCGATGTCAAGGCAGATTTAGGGTATCGGGTGAGGCGCAATGCACTGTGGTTTTCAATTTGGCAATTGCCCAGTGCCAAACAGGGAAATATCACCGAACTAGCGGCCTTTTCTCAAGATAGATATAGGGACTATGCCGGTTTGATTGAAAAACAGCCTAGTTTGGCGCTGCTCAATAAAATAGAGCGCAGTATTGAACAATCTCCCTACTGGTTTGACGGTCAGCACTTGAGTTATTTGCTCTGTCAAAAACTCGGCTATGAAAAAGTGGCAACAGCAATTAAACAAGAGTTACAGAGCTTTGTTGAGCGCCTCCCCGAAATCGTTAATTATCAAGCCCAAGATGGCAGTGCCTTTGCCAGTGTAAAAACATTGCAATGGCTCGAGCAATCACCGAGCAATAATGGGCACAGTGGCAGTGGCAGTGGCAGTGGCGAAGTCGATGACAGCTGGCAAGAACAGTATCAAAAGCTGCTGCAGATGAGTGAAGAGCAGGGATTAAACCAGGCGTTGCTGCATATCAATATGCAGTTGAGCAAATCCGGTAGCGTTCGTGAACAGTATTACTGGCGTTTACTCAGCGCTGATTTACTGAGCGAGCAACAACTTAGCGCTCTGGCAAAAAACGAGTATCAAGTGCTGTTAAACAACATCAAAGGTATGTCAGTCGATGATTGGGAGCCTTCTTTTTCCGGTCTCCTACAGCAGAGCTTAGCAAATATAGATAATTCAGGTTTATAACAATGTGGAATTCAATAAAGAGATTTGGCAATTACTTAGCACCTTTTATCAGGTCGGCAATTCCGGTGTTAATGGCGCTACTAGTGATATTGGTACTGGTGGGTATCTGGTTGTTTGGCCCAAAATTAGAATTGTTTGAGATAAAGCCCCTTGCGAGCATCGCCATGCGTTGGATAGCATCACTCGTCGTGATATTGCTAGTAGCGCTGGTCTGGGGCATTAAACAGTTCCGGAATTTAAGCAAAATGCGCGAGTTAGAAGAGCAGGAAAAACGCTATCAAGAAAGCCCGCTACAAAAAATAGTTGACCGTCAAGAAGATGAGTTTAATCAAATTTTAGAGGGTATGCAAAGCAGTTTAGGCGTTACCAACTACCTCTATAAACTGCCGTGGTATCTGGTGATGGGGGTTGAGACAGCGGGTAAAACCAGCTTGATAAACCGCTCGCAACAGAGCTTTGCTTTAACCGCGGCGCTGAAAGCTAACATGGGGCAGCGCAAGAATCCCTATGGAATAGACTGGTGGATTGGCGACGAGTCAGTGATCATGGACCCCGATGGGGAAATTCTGACACAGGCCAGTGTTACGCAGGAAAATGGAGATGTTAAAAAGGCGCTCTGGGACCACTTTATTCAATGGCTGGTGGAGAACCGCAGCCGCAGGCCTCTCAATGGCGCGATTATAGTACTAGATTTAGAGCGCCTCAGCACCGGCTCTGTGTCTAGTCGCAAGGCTTATGCAAACGTGATTCGCAGCAGGCTGCGCGAGTTGATGGAAAAGCTTTCCACTAGATTTCCCATCTATGTAGTGCTCAGTAAAATGGATTTGCTCAGCGGCTTTGATTTGTTCTTTAAACACATGAGCAAAGCACAGCGCGAAGAGGCGATGGGTTTCACCTTCTCGATGGACTCAGTGCACAACTACGACAGCTGGATGGACGAATTCGAACAGCAGTATACGCAGATGTTATCGCGCATGAATAAAATGCTGCCCAGGCAATTAGAACAGTGCAAAAACACCCAAGAGCGAACCAATCTGTACAGTTTTGTCCGACAGTTATCAGGTCTGAGCGAAGTGATACAGCACTTCTTAAAAGAGGCGCTAGAAAGTGATAAATTCTCTACGTCTGCGCTAGTGCGGGGGGTGTATTTCACCTCTGTTTATCAGCAGGGAGTCCCCTCTGACTCTTTCATCAATAACGCTGCAAAACTCTACAACTTACCCGAGCAAATCAACCGAGCACAGCACGCTGAGCAGTCCAGTATGTATTTTTCAGGCGGCTTGTTTCGCACTGTCATCTACCCTGAGGCGGGAATAGCGGGGGATAACTTCAAAGTAGCGCGTCACAAACGCAATGTGCTGGTCTTGTCGATGGTGGTCTGTTCGATCGCCAGTATTATGTTGGTACTCACCTGGCATAATTACTACGGCAAAAACAAGCGTGCCGCCGACGGTGTACTGGCCAAGGCCGGTGAATACATAGAGCAAAATATCGACTATAAAATTGATCCCTCGGGGCGTAATTTAATTAAACCCTTGAATTTAATACGCGAGGCAACCCTCGAATTTGGCTTTTATAGAAATAGGTCAAAGTTCGTGGCGGATTCTGGGTTGTATCAGGGACATGCCATTGGGCCACAGGTCGAGCAGGCCTATCTCGATTTACTCTCGTCGCGGTATTTACCCGCGCTGATGCAGGGGATAGTGCAAGACATGAAAGCACAAGATGCCGGCAGCAATGAAAAGCTCATGGTACTGCGGGTATTGCGCATGATCTCCGATCGCGAAGGACGCTTAGATGCAACGGTTGAAGAATATATGGCGCAGCGCTGGCAGCGCGAGTTTAACACTCAGGGCAAAGTGCAAGATGAGCTGATGGGGCATTTAGAATATGCGATGGAGCACACCAACATAGCAGATGCAAGACGCCAGGGAGAGTCTAAAATTAATGCCGCGGTGTCACCATTTGACAATGAAATTGCACGTGCGCAAGCCGACTTGGCTAAATTGCCGTTGGAGAATCGTATCTATCGTAATATGACCCATACAGCGGCACAGGAGCTGAGCGCGGCGCTGGATGTAAAAGCGCAGATAGGGCCGGTTTATGACATCGTCTTTCAAAACCGGTCAATGGCGTGGGGAGATGGGGCCGAGCGGCCAAACTTTATCCAGAGCATTTACACCAAAGAGGGCTTCATCAATTATTTCCTACCGGGCACCGAAAAGGTCACAAAACTGGCGATTATTGATAATTGGGTACTGGGAAAAGTTGAAAAAGTTAATTTTAGTGAGGCTGATAAAAAGTACTTTAGAGGTAAATTAGTCGATCAATACGTGGCTGACTATGTGAGGAGTTGGCGCAGGGCGATGAATAACATCGAAGTGCAGTCCTTTGAAGATATCAATCACGCGGTGCTGATATTACGCAATGTCACCGATAGCCAACAGCCGCTACAGCGGATCATTAAGTTACTAAAAACTAATACAGCGCTGTTTCCAAAGCTAGAAGTAGACAGCGAAGAGGCGCGTGAACTAGCACTTAAAACGCCACAGTACGCCCTCGCTGCCAGAATAGACAAACAGTTTTCAGAGCTGGTAGGTCTCACAGAGGTGCAAGATGACCAGCCGGCATATCTCGATGAAGTAATGGCTGAAATTATCAACTTGTACAACTATACCAAGGCGATACAAGATGCACCGGATATTGGTAAAGCCTCACTTGAAGCGGCGAAAAAAAGACTGACCTTAAATGATATAGACCCAATATTTTCATTGCAGCGCATTGCCTCGGGCCTACCTAAACCTATGGATTTGATCGTGGGAAAACTAGCGTCCCAAACTTGGAATGTGATCTTAAAACGCGCGGTTAAAGAAGTTGAAAAGCGTTGGTACGAAGAGGTATACAGTGATTTTGAAGAGCAGTTTGCCGGGCGATACCCCTTTGATAACAGCAGTAATCTTGATGTTTCACTGATCGATTTCGAGAGGTTTTTTGCCCCCGATGGCAAGCTGAGTGTCTTCTATAAAGACAATATGAAAATTTTCCTTGAAGACCACTTGGAGGAACTCAATTCGATTGGCGGCACTGGTGAACAGTTGATCCGCTCTGATGTATTAGAGCAGCTGGCGGCTGCGTGGCGCATCCAGGAAGCATTTTTTGATCGCAAGGGCAATTTGAGTGTGCAGTTCTCAGTACAGCCGGTGCGTTTGAGTTCTAATAAGCGCCGCAGTGTGATTAACATTGATGGGCAAATTATTGACTTTAGTCACGGCGCCAGCCGCGAAATTAGCATGGTTTGGCCAAACAGCCTGCGCGAGGGTAATCGCAGTAAACTCACCTTGGTGCCGCTGGCTTACAACCGCTCACCTAGAAGTATTCAGCGAACAGGCCCCTGGGCGTTCTTTAGGTTGATTGAAGCGGGGCAGCTATCGGGTAGCGGCAGCACCAATGTGCAGCTGAACTTCTCGATAGATAAGGGGCAAGTGAGCTATAAGCTACTGGCAGAAAGTAACAATAACCCCTTTACCCAATCGTTGTTTAAGGACTTCAGTTTGCCGAAAAACCTGTATTAAGGTAGCGTTTTAATGTGAGCCATAAGTTGCCCAGTGTGAGCAACTTATGGCTCACTAATTGAGCAACATGTTGCTCACATTTATTTCGTGTTTTTTTAAATTGAAGGCCAAACTCAGGGCAACATCACCGCTGGTGCTTTTACTGCAGATTCAGTCGGTAACATCTTCGTCGAAGGTCATGAAGATGAAATGTTAGTACAACAGTTCTCCCATGAAGTCACTGTACCTACCGATCCACAGTCAGGTCAGCCATCTGGTCAGCGCGCGCACAAAGCGTTTAAATTTACCGTGGCGCTAAACAAAGCAGTACCTTTGTTGTACAACGCCTTGGCATCAGGTGAAATGCTACCAACAGTCACCATGAACTGGTATCGCACTTCTATTGAAGGCAAGCAAGAGCACCATTTCACACACGTATTAACAGATGCCACCATCGTTAATATCGATTGCAAAATGCCACATTGCCAAGATTCGGCCAGCCAGGAATTTACCCAGTTGATCGAAGTATCCCTCTCTTACCGTAAGATCGATTGGAATAATTTCAGTACTTTTAAACGCAAATATCAAGGAGCAATAAAATGCAGAGCAAGACCGGGCTTTATTACAGTGTCAGTGTTGCGGGCTTGGCAACCGAGTTGTTTGCCGTTTATAGTTTTAAGATGCAAGAGTCGCTCTCACAGCCCTATGTGCTCGAGCTGAATTTATTTAGTGATGACAGCAGCATCGACGCAGAAGACATTATTGAACAGCCACTCGTCTTGAAAATATGGCAAGATGGTGTGGTGCAGCGAGTGATACACGCTATCGGCTTTGAGTTTGAAGTCAAAGAAACGGGCTTTAGACGCACCAGTTATCAAATTATAGCCCAGCCGAGTATGCAGCGTTTGGCGTGGCGACAAAATGCGCGGATCTTCCAAGCTAAAACCGTACAGCAAATAGTCAGCTCACTGTTAGAAGACATCGGCACCGTAGATTACGCATTTAACTTAAAACGTGATTTAGTTGAGCGCGAGTACTGCGTGCAATACTGTGAAGAAAACCTCGATTTTATGCACCGTATTCTGGCGGAAGAGGGCATTAGCTACTATTTCGAACACCGGGAAGATAAACACACCATAAACTTTGTCGATGACAGCCAATCTCATCCATCTCTGGCAGATGAAACCCCTATCCCCTTTAATGCATCCGCGGGTGGTTTAGGTGAAGTGGCGTTACTGACAGGTAGTCGTATCCCCTGGATATATGAATTCAGTTCAAGAGTGCGTACAGCATCATCCTCAGTCACTATGCGCGATCGTTTTTACAAAAATCCCAATTACGACCACGAACACCGCAGTAACTCCCACGATCTCAAGGGCCAGCGCAGTTACGAGCACTACCAGTATCCCGGTCGTTACAAAGAGGGTAACAGTGGCCGCGCTTTTACCGAGCATCGCTTAGCTTACCTGCGTCGCGACACCCAAGTCGGCGTCGGTAAATCGAACCAGCCGATGTTGAACATGGGATATTATTTTATCTTGGGAGACCACTCTAATGCTAAATTTAACAAAGCTTGGCTAGTCACCACTATCACTCACGAAGGCGTGCAGGCACAGGCGCTGGAAGAAGAAGCCGGCGATGGAATAACCACTTACAACAATAGCTTTAAAACCATCCCCGCCGGGCATCAATGGCGTCCGACCCCCCAGCCAAAACCGCAGGTATTAGGCCCGCAAATTGGCACGGTCACAGGCCCGGCAAATGAGGAGATATTTGTCGACGAAGCGGGTCGAGTCAAAGTCTCTTTCCCATGGAACCGCTACTGCTCAAACGACGATCACAGTTCCTGTTTTATCCGCGTATCCCAAGAGTGGAGCGGAGTAAACGGCACGTACGGAGCCATCGCCATCCCAAGAATAGGCACAGAAGTAATCGTCTCCTATTTAGAGGGCGACATGGACCAGCCGATTATCACTGGTCGCACTTACAACATGAAGAACGTGGTGCCC
>ASZJ01000023.1 GCA_000416275.1 Osedax symbiont Rs1 | reverse complement strand
GCATAACCGCACTCGATATGTAGGTAACGATGAGAGCATTACCGTTGAGCAAGATGTGCGTTATAAGGTTAATCGCAACCAGTTTGAGACGATTGAAAAGGATTTGATCACAAMTRTTAATAATAGTTGGAGTGAGAAAATTCATTATAAACACGAACAGATAGTAGGCGAGAACAAGTCTTTAAAAGTCAAAGGCAGTTATGACCTGAACGTGAAAGAGACGATAAACTCCAATACCACTACTCATACTATTATGGGGGGAGATAAAGTGATTATTATTGGTGGGAATTCAAGAATAACCTTAGCGAAGGGATCAATCACATTGGAAGCTGCCAGCATCAACCTAAAGGGTAACGTAAGTATAGGCGGTAGCGGCTCTGCTAGTGTGCCAACCTTAGCAGATTCTGCAAACTCAGGATCGTTATTTGCTGAAGAATGTCCTTATCAGAAAAAAGATTAATAGGTCCTAACATGAAACAGACCAATACACTGCCAATTGTTCTAAGCTGTGAAGCGGCTAAAGTTGATGATCAACATAACCAGCGATATGAACTGCAAGTAGTCGCTTTAGTAGACGACGTTTACCAACTAGATCAAAAGATTAGTAATGAAATAGCCGAGCACGGCTATATATTCATGTACGCGGGCGAACCGTCGCCACTCAATGTACATATGGAAAAGTCTAAGATATATGATGTGGAAGTCATGCGGTTATGTGAACAAATAAATCATAAACAGCCAATAGCTTGTAGAGAAGTGAGGTTAATAAGCACAGACGAAGTAGAAATAGTAACTAAAGATTACATGACCGTTACTGAGCATAGCGTAAGTCCGCTAGCAGACCAGCATCACTTACCGACTTATGAAAGAGAGTGGCTGTGTTCTAAGCTAAAAAAACGTCTTTTTAAAGATAATAATGCAGCTGAACTAGCAGATAAAATATATACCTATGGGGTTGTTGACCCCACATTACGCATTAATGTTTTAGGCTACTTCGATTTGGCAGGTGACTTGAAATCCCGAATCGATGTCCCCGTAAGTTGTTTTTATAAAGGCAAAGCCGCAAAAGAATATGAAACATCAGCGCCTTACTTAGTTGATTTTACCTTGCCGCAAGATGCCTACCTGAATACCAATAAAGTACCAAAATTCCACATAGATTTCTTTGAAAACCACTGGGGCCAGCACACCAATATCTTTATTCGCACCACTGCCAGTATGGAAAGTGTCCTTCAGCATTTTAAAAAATTTATAAAGGTACAAGACGAAGATGCCAATTGGTATTTTTTCCGCTTTTGGGAACCGCGCTTGATCATTGATTTTTTAGCAGATACCGATTTAGATCAACTTAAAAGTTTTTTTACAATACGCACTAAACAAGGCAATACTAGCTTTGAATTAATCGTAGAAAATGGCAAAGATGCGTTCAAAATATGTACCTACCAAGACCGTTAGTATCTTTAGAAAATACCCCTATATCGTAAATGATAAGAGATAATATAAATGGCAACTGTTAAAAAGAAACAATTAAATGAATTTGGCTGCGAGGACTGCGCCAAGCACGTCATAGTATTAGTTGCCGGTACTTCGGATGCTGTTAATGCCTTTATAAACGACACAGTTTTTTCTACAGATAAGCATCGTGCCAATAGCTATGACTCAAATGCTGCGTACTGGAAAGGAGAATTAAAACCGGGCCTAGAGTTACTTAAATTGACCACTGAAGAATTTGGTTCTATGGCATTAATGGATCAGCATGGTTGGTCTGGGGATAATCGCATTCAAAATAGGGAAATCGCCGGCAAGTATCTGGTCGATAGAATCAGTGGCGTTGTATTGGGGAAGGATGGGGAAAAGTATTATGGTAAAACCCATGTTAACAGACCCATTTACTTTCATCTTGTTGGCCACTCCCATGGCGGTAACGTCATAAATGAAATGACTAAACGTATAGATAGTATGGGCGACTTATGGCCTGAACTTTGGAAAGTTAAAAGCATTACCTATCTATCTACGCCTTTTTTTACTGAACTCCATCAAGTAAAAGTCACACCTAAAGTGTTTCATAAAGATGCAGAAATATTACATCTCTATAATGACTATGATTTAACCCAAAGGATGCTGGCAGATTTTTCTTTAGAGGTATTAGCGGAATCCATCCACAATATTGATACTAGTGTGTTTAAAGAACATTTAGAAGCATTTAAAGGCATGGAGTTTGCCGGATTTTATTTTGATTGGGATACTGTTGAATTATTCAAGGATATGGATGATAGCTGCCTCGGCATTGATATACAGCACGTCACTACTTTTGAAGATGGCAAACGAGTATATGATAATTACTTAAAGGTTTTTAAGGCTGTAAAAGGCATTATTAATGAAGCAAGTGTTATTGTTAATGAATTATCTAAACCTATAAAATATACAACGAGTAAAGCAGATTTAAAAAATATAGAGATGGATTTTTCCACTTATAGCCGTGCTATTATTCCATTAGAAACTGCGGCAAGAATTACAGAGGTTATGGATGCAATTATTCGTGAACTAGAAATTAATATAAGTGCATTTGAAACGCGCAATAGAGCACATGCAAATGGTAATACCCCTTATAATGTATTAAATCTTCCCCGAGACTTAACAATTAATGATTTTGCTGCCTTGATTGCAGATTTTTTAAACATCGATAGGAAGACACTGCTCTCAACAAGTTCAACAGGGCTGCTGAATTCATTTTTAGAAATAGCACTGCATAATATCGAAAAATTTGATAATACAGATCCAGACCCATCTGCACAGTTTAAAGGGACATCATTAGCGGATAAAGTGCAGTCACTTAATGTGACTGATAGAGATCCTTACGATAAATATAAACCTTATAGTGATAATTATAAAAAATTCATAACTCACATTAATAATGTTGAAGTAAGATATAGTGCAGTGGCAGAGGCTGTACCAGGCTCTGCAGCTGCAGCTGCAGCAGAACGTAATAGTGCACTTGCTGATCTGATTTTTAGTATCGTGCAGCAAAGTGCAAAAGCTAGATATTATATAACTAAGGCTGAAGGTATAGGTTCAACAATGCGCAGTGTTGCTAATCAGATTAGGATTCAGCGAAATAGTATTCCCTTTCTCCCAGCAGGCAAAACTGAAACAAATTTGTTGAGTTTATCAACGACCATAAATAATTTTGTGGGGGCTTTACAGGATAGAGATTTTGGTCAGTTAGAACCTGAATATATCCCACCGAGTGATGAGGAAACTAAGCGTGCTGAAGCAGAAAGAAAGAAGTGGGAGCTACCTCCTGAAGTTGTAAATAACCCTTTACTCAAATTAGATAAAAATCTTGAAGTACCAGCTTACAGCGAAATAAGCGGCGAAGAATACCCCCCCGAGCCAGCCAAAAAAAATGCACTTGGCAGTCTTGCCTATTTATTTATAACCTCTCACTCCATTAGTAGAAAGGTTTTATACGTAGAAGTAAAAGATTTTTTAAGAAGATTAGGGCCTAAAAAAAGATGAAAAAAATAATATTGGTAATCTTTGCATTTTTTTCTATAGAGGTTTACGCCGCTGATACTTTTATGGAGATGTGTGAGAATCCAACAGCATCTCAAAAAATAACTATAAATGCACTAGCAAAAAAGATTTTTGGCGGTAAAGAGAATTTTATAATGGGATGTGTTCCGCTTTATGATGATTTGAGCAGACGAATAATTGTTTATGTGGTAGGCGGAGAGGTAAGTGATCTAAGCCCGTTAAAATATTTTATTCAGCTGAAAGAGATATATGCTGCAAGTAATAAAATAGTTGATTTATCACCGTTAGAAAAATTGATAAATTTGGAAGAGTTGGTGCTTAGGGGGAATGAAATAGTTGACATATCTCCACTTAATAGGTTGGGTAAACTAAAGCTTTTAAATGTAGGTAATAATAAGATTGTTAATATTAAAGCTATATCTAATCTCGATGATTTAGAAGTTCTGTGGATGTCAATGAATAAGGTGAGTGATTTTTCGTCATTGAAAAATCTTCGGAATTTGAAAAAACTGGATATATCATATAATAAATTAGAAGATGTTTGTGTTATTGGAAATATAGTTAACTTGCAAAATATTTCTGCTTTGGGTAGTAATATAAATGATATATCTTGTTTGAATAAATTAACATCGTTGGTGAATGTTTCTATGAGCAGAAACGATATAAGCGATATATCGGTTTTGTCAAACATGACTAAATTAGAAAAATTATCTATTGCAGAAAACCCAGTTGAAAATATACAGTCGTTAAAAAACTTAAAAAATTTAAGAAATCTCTCTGTTTCATACACCAATGTTAAAGACTTAAGTCCTTTGGTCGGCTTGCCAAAATTTAGCACTATATATGTAGTAGAAGATCAATTAGTAAAATGTTCACCTAAAAATATCAAGGAAATAAAAGCAGGTAAATCTTGTTATACGCCTGATGGCAAGCTTAAGCCTTGGTGGAAACGTATGTTGGGGATGTAACACATGAAACAGATACTGATAGTCGTCTGTGCATTTTTTTCTGTAGAGGTTTACGCCGCTGATACTTTTATGGAGATGTGTGAGAATCCAACAGCATCTCAAGAAATAACCTTAAACGCCCTAACAAAAGAAATTTTTGGCAGTAAAGAAAATTTCACAATGGGATGCGAGCCCAGGGAAAACGCATGAACATATTTCGTACAGCTGTCCTTTTAACTGATGCTGCGAAACTTAGCTTTATGAGTGTTTATCGAACTATTCTTAGATGGTTTCGTCAGATAAAAAGACGGTGAGACGATAGAATTTAAGATATGCGGCTAATTTTAAATTCACTAGCATAAAAATAAATTGTTTCAACATTGCTGGTCGATATTCGAACAATGCGAGTTGTGAAATCAGGTGAATAATAGCATTAGAGTAAGATCTATGATCAATTTA
>ASZJ01000022.1 GCA_000416275.1 Osedax symbiont Rs1 | reverse complement strand
TTCATGCGTTTGCCCTGGCGTTTACCCTGAGTGGTGATTAATATCAGAGAAATTGATAACTACAATAATCGCTCGATAACTATTTAACTAATTATAAAATTTAGGGATGTCATTTATGGCTAATTCAGAGTTTAAGTATCTATATTTGTTATATTTTTCTATTTTTGGTTCGTTCCTTTTATTGTCTTTATACATATCAAGGTATGGATTTGATTCGTACTGTGTTCTTTCGCTCAAAATTGGTGGAATAATTATGATTCTCACTACAATAGTAGGAAAAGTTTTCACTTCAGCAAGTAAATGGTTTGGACAGAGGTGGTTTAGAACTTCATATATTTTTTTATGTGGGTATCTTTTTTCAAGTTTAATTTTGTTTACATTTTCGTAATATATATGGAGATTAATTATGGTTACTGGTCGTGCATTTATTGATTCGTATAACGCTGCAAAAGACTTGTATAACTCTAAATAATCTAAGCAGGCCATATCACGTTGATGCTCTAGTGTTTCTCGGTTTTTTTTACGCCGCGTTAGTGCATAGTTTAATTTTCGCAGTACATGATAGCGCTGCGTCAATTGGCGGTGTAAATGTTCAGATTGACGCCACAAGGATTCCGGTTCTGATAGCATTAAGCGAGTATAAAGCGTAATGAGTTTGCCAATACAAGTTCTTAGTAAACCGAAATCAGTGGGATAGCATACATCTGTTTTAACAACAAATGAGTCACAGCGGCCCTGTAAAGCTAGAGTGTGCCGTTGAGGATCCTGCGCAGAGTATTTTTTTTATGAGTTCATGGCCAGCAGCCACTACGATTTGGTTGATTTCATCCAGAATTTCTGGAGTAAACAGACTTAAATTATCGATCACTGTTTGTCGATTATATCGAAATTCGTCATCGCGACCGTGAAGCATCATTTGGCGTAGAGTGATATGCTGATTGGCGAGTTCATAAACAGAGTCAAAGTCTTTGTTATCGCCTAAGCGCAAGGTGCCGAGGACTAATATCCGCCACAATGTCATTCCAGGACGCCCTACATTCATGTCAGTGCCCTGGGGTATTACTTTTTCTAAGCAGGCCAGAACTTGGTCGCGAAGTGAGTTATTGAGATAAATATGCTGTAACCCTTTTAGTAGCTTCGGAATAGCATCACGGGAACGTATATCAAATGTAATGTCAGCTATATTTACTTCATCTATATTCATTTGAGCATTAAAAGCTTTTCGCATGGTTTACTCGAAATCTTCGTTGTGTTTATATAAGGTTACTGTTTGTATTATATAGGATTTTTACTTCTCTGGCAGGCACTAACTAGATGAATTCAACAGAATCTATTCAGACTAAAATTAAATATATAGGGTCGTATGTCATGGTTTAAATAAAAAAATATAATGATTCGTTGTGGTTTTATTAAAAGCATAATCAATAAATATTGCTGTTAATATAAAAAAGTATCGCTGATATACAACTAGAATTCCGTTTTGCTGCAAAGATTTTGTATCAGTGGGAAGKCCAGGGCAAACGCATGAACATATTTTGTACAGCAAATCACATGTAATTAAGTAGATTAAATTCAACTTCTGTATAAAATTTAGCCACACTGTATGTCAGAAATTTTATTTTGACATACATAAACGAAAATTAGATCATATTATCATCATAAAGCACGATTGAAATTGATCAATAAACGTTCATGCGTTTGCCCTGGTGGGAAGTCACTGAAAAAAAGAGATCTCATGATTTAAAAGAGAAGGTAAAGTTTAATGTTTTTATTAATATATGTGATAATTAGCACCTTAGTATTTTTTTTGGGGGCGGATAGTTATATCGGAATATGCTTTGTTGGTATTGGGAACTATCTTTTTTATAATAGGGAGTTTTTTCAAACAAATAGCTTAAAGTTGTCTCGAAAGACAATGATACCAGATTATTCAATATTTATAGTTATTTATACGACGTGCTTGACAATGTCTGCTGCTCTTTACTACATCAACATTGAGAATTACAGCTTTCTTAGTCAAGGTGTCTACAGTACTTTAACTGGCTCGCAGTGTTTGTATTCCGGGAATGCTTATGTGTTATTTATAGTATCAAAATTAACATTAATAAACATTTTACTCACTTTTCTTCTATTGTTTCCATTTATAGAAAAAGATTTGCTTATAAAGCATAACTTTGCGAAACAAAGGCATGAATTTTTAACAAAAAAAATGTCTTCTCTCCTTCTTCACTCAATAGCAATATGTACATTGCTTTATGGATTTTTTGAATTAATGGTATGCAGTATTAATTTAAGTGAGAACGATGAGTCCAATGTCCCCTTTGAATTTATATTTGAAAGTGACCTCTACAGCTATATTCATCCGTTAGTTTTTGGGTTCTTTACTGCCGCTATTTGTGGCGGACTTATAAATATTGTTTTAATCAGATTAAAAAATAAGAGGGAATTTTAATGACTATTTTATCCAATGCTACAGAATCCATTAGTGAATTTGAACAATTAATTAAAGAATACATGGCTGATACCTGAATCAGTGAGTTCATAAATATGAAGTTGGCACCTCCTGCATTTTGATGCATCGATTTTAAAAACGTAGGTTTTACCTAATCAAAATCAAGGCGAGATGGTTAGTACTCCCTATTTTCGTAATATTTCACGATACTCTGCCAGATGCTCATGCTCTTTATTGAGTTTCAGGTACAGTCATTTCCTGCGTAAGCACTCTTTTGTAAAATTTGACGACCCTTTACTGTGTTAAGTACTGCCGTAAACACAGGTAAACGCTTTGAACCCAGGGCAATGCTTGCCAAAGCGAAGTGTAAGCCGTCTACCACTGGATACCATCCTGCAGGCTATATACATCATTTCTTGGATGACCGTTTTTAACCGACGTCGCTTAGCTTTATGCCGAACAGGAGCATCTTTTCCCATTAACCCTTTAAGGCCCATATAGCGTAGCATATTGTAAGCAAGTACAGCGAATGCCATGACTAGATCATTGGTATCAAACTTGCCTGAAGGGAGTCGTTCCAAGTCTAGATCTGTTTTAAACTCACTGTGAAACTGCTCTGATGTAGCGTGATCACAATACAGCTGAATAAGTGCGTAATCATCGATAAGATCAGCTGATAGTGTGGTGAGCCAACCTTCAACCTCAATTTCAGGCTCAAGGAATAGCTGCCCTTTCGCATTACTTTGACGCACCCGAGTTCGACAGCTAGAAGCGTAAGCTATTGATCTATATGATTTTCGATCAAAAACGTTACACTA
>ASZJ01000021.1 GCA_000416275.1 Osedax symbiont Rs1 | reverse complement strand
AAATGGATAATTTTACTCTACGGCAAGAAGGCCTAGAGTAACGGGAGGAGTTCATTTTAGCTAATGAAATGAACTCCGAAACTTGAGTAATAAAAAATTCATATAGTGTAGGTTTATTTTCTGTTAAGCATATCAAGCGAGTGATTTTGAAAGTAATAGGCCACAGAGTCACTCGTAATACTGCGGTTTATTATAATAAACATCAAATAAATCAATGGATCTTTTGGATTTCTGTGACTGTAGGTGTTCTGTCGTGGCCTCGGTAAGTATGCTTCATATTAATTTAGCCTTAAGGAAAGATAATTAGAGTATGGATACTGGACTAAACACTTTAGTTGCAATCGCAAAATTTCACCAAATAGCAGCAGAACCAGAACAGCTATTACATCAATTTGGTGTGGCAGGAGAAAGTTTTACTGATACGGAGCTGTTGCAAGCTGCTAAAGCATTGACTCTTAGAGCAAAATTAATTAAGCCCGCTATTCCAGATCTTAAAAATGATATTTTGCCGGCAATATCTAAAACCAAAGACGGTAGTTATTTTATCCTCGCTAGGGTCTCTTCCGCAGTCGCTAAAACTGAATCAACCGATGCTACCCCGAGAAGAATGCTAATTCACGATTTACGGCAGTCTAAACCAACAGCGGTGACCGAGGAACAGTTTTTAGACCTTTGGTCCGGTGAAATCATTTTAATAACTCGAAGGGTAGGCCTGGCCGATAGTCTGCAACAAAAGTTCGATATTTCTTGGTTCATCCCCTCGTTAATCAAATACCGTAAGCTATTTTTTGAAGTCATAGTCGCCTCGTTTTTTATTCAACTGTTTGCGCTGGTCACGCCGCTATTTTTCCAAGTGGTGATGGATAAAGTATTAGTACATCGTGGTTTTACCACACTTGATGTACTGGCGGTCGGTTTCTTTGTGGTGGTGGTATTCGAAGCTTTTCTCGGTGGATTTCGCAATTATTTATTCAGTCACACCACCAATAGGGTAGATGTGGCGTTGGGCTCGCGACTGTTTAAGCATTTGATGGCGCTGCCAATGTCCTACTTTGAAGCGCGGCAAGTCGGGCAAAACGTCGCTCGGGTTCACGAGTTAGACACCATCCGTAATTTTATCACCGGCACAGCGTTGACCTTAGTGATCGACTTATTTTTTGTATTTGTGTTTCTCGCAGTGATGTGGTTTTACAGCCCGACACTCACCTATATCGTATTGGCGACAATTCCCGCCTATGTATTACTCTCTTTATTCATCACCCCCATTTTACGCCACCGATTAAATGAGAAATTCAAACACGGTGCTGCTAATACAGCATTTTTAACAGAATCGATGACCGGCATCAGCACCGTTAAATCGATGGCGGTCGAGCCACAGATGACCCGCAAGTTAGAAGAACATTTATCGGGTTATGTGCATGCCTCGTTCAAGAGCCAAAATCTCAATAACGTCGCCAACCAAGTGGCGGGTCTGATCAATAAGCTGATGACCTTAGGTATTATCTGGATGGGGGCGCATTTAGTCATCGCCGGCGAGTTATCTGTGGGCCAGTTAGTGGCGTTTAACATGTTAGCGGGTAGAGTTAGTGGCCCAGTATTAAAGCTAGTGCAGCTTTGGCAGGAATTTCAACAGGCGGGTATCTCCATAGAGCGCTTAGGCGATATCCTAAATACCCCTCGCGAGCCCGGCTTCAACCCCAACCGTTCACGTCTGCCATCCTTAGAAGGGGCAGTGACTTTTGAACACATCAAATTTCGCTACAAAACCGACAGCCCAGTGGTGCTGCACGATATAAGTTTAAAAATCAAGGCCGGGGAGGTAGTCGGTATCGTCGGGCGCTCAGGCTCTGGTAAAAGCACCATCACTAAACTGATTCAGCGCTTGTACGTAGCAGAATCGGGACGCTTAATGATTGATGGTGTCGATTTATCAATGGTCGATACGGTGTGGTTACGCCGGCAAATAGGGGTGGTACTACAAGAGAACTTTTTGTTTAACCGCACCATTCGCGAGAATATCGCCTTGGTTGATCCCGCCATGTCTATGGAGCGAGTCGTAGAGGCGGCAAAGATGTCCGGTGCCCACGAATTTATCGTCGAAATGCCCGAGGGTTACGACACCATGGTCGGCGAACAGGGCAGTACTTTATCGGGCGGTCAGCGTCAGCGCTTAGCGATTGCCAGAGCGCTGATCAATAACCCACGCATCTTGATTTTTGACGAGGCGACCAGCGCCTTAGATTACGAATCTGAGCGCTTAATCCAAGACAATATGGCTGATATCTGTAAAGGCCGTACCGTGTTTATTATCGCCCATCGACTCACTGCCGTACGCCACTGTGATCGCATCGTGGTGATGGAAAAAGGCGCGATTGTCGAGCAGGGTGACCACGAGCAATTATTAGATCACAACGGCTATTACGCTAAGTTGCACAGCTATCAAAACCATCAACCCAGATTAAAGCCTGTTCCTGACACAGAACACTTTAGCCTAGAACATTCCAATGATCCCAGCTTACCTGAGCGAGGTGATCAATCATGAGTGCGCTGGTTGTGTTTAAAGATGCTTGGGCCAACAGAGATAAACTGGGCGAGAGTAATAAAACCCGTGAGCTGGCGGCCTTTTTACCGGCGGCGCTAGAGGTGCAAGAAGCACCACCTAACCCACTCTTACGCTGGCTATCCAGAACGTTATTACTGCTGATCGTGATTGCCCTCACTTGGAGTTACTTTGGCCACATCAATATAGTGGCTTCAGCCGAGGGTAAGATAATCCCCAGTAGTCGGGTAAAACAAATTCAACCCTTGGAAAAAGGCATGGTCAAAACCCTATTTGTTAAAGAGGGGCAGTTAGTGGAAAAGGGCCAGCCACTCATCGCATTGGATGCCACCTTAAATCAGGCAGATACCAATAGCTTAGTCTCTGAGCAGCAACGCACTCAACTGCGTTTAGCCGTCAATCAAGGTTTTTTGACCTTACTACACGGCAGTACAAATACCTCCAGTTCACAAAAACTGAGCGATTTCAATAGCGCAAAGCAAACCTTGACGCAGCAGATCCAAAAAATGTCATGGCAGACACCGCCTTCCAATACCGACTTGCAATTGCATCAAAATCTGTTGTTACAGCAGTGGTTGCAATACGAGTCGCAATTACGCTCCCTGCACAGTGCTCTGGCACAAAACAGTGCCGAACAAGCCACAGTGAAAGAGGTAATCACAAAACTTGAGCTGATCTTACCGGTGGTTAACAAAAGGTTACGGTTATTAAAAAAGATGTTTCGGGAAAAATTAGTGGCTGAGACTGAATATTTACAGAGCCTGCAAGAGCAAATCCAGATAAAACAAGATTTTGCCGCCGAAAAGCAGCGCTTAAAACAACTGCAGGAAATGGTGACGGACATCACCCAACAGATCAATCTGCATAACGCCCAATCTGCCAGTGCGGTATTGATGGAAATCACCGAGCAAAACCGCCAGTTAGCTGGATTGACAGAAGAGCTGATCAAAGTGCGCGATAGCCGCGCCAAACAAGTGATCTATGCGCCAGTGGCAGGGCGAGTACAAGAGCTAATGGTAAATACTATCGGTGGCATAGTCACAGAGGCACAGCAACTAATGTTAATTGTACCTATAGAGCAGACCTTAGAGGCAGAAGTGTTTTTGGAGAACAAAGACATAGGATTTGTCTTTAATGGGATGAGTGCTGAGGTCAAGGTTCATACCTTTCCTTTTACCAAGTACGGGGTGATAGATGCCGTCATCAGTAATGTATCGACCGATGCCACTATAGATGAAAAAAAGGGCCTGATCTACCGGATGCAATTGAAGCTGGCTGTTAACCAGATTCAGGTGAATAATAAAATGGTTAATTTAGTACCGGGCATGTCGGTGACGGCTGAGGTACAGATCGGCGAGCGACGGATTATTGAATTCTTTTTAGCGCCGTTGCTGAAGGGTAAGCAAGAGGCGTTGCGGGAGCGGTGATGAAATCAAAGTCTAAAATTCAAGCATTAAAAGAACCAAGAGTACTTAAAACAATGCGAAAAAACTCAGTAAACGGGAGGAATAATGGTACTGCATACTAATTTACCTATTCGAGTGACCAAAATTATTTTCTTTTTAATAATCATTTTTAGCTTGCAAGGTTGCGAAGAAATTCTTGAAAAGCTAAAGCCTAAAAAAAAGCCCAATGTCAACGTGCAAATGCATCGTATAGAACCCACAGAAGAGCATAAAACCGGCAGCGTACTAAGGGTCGATTATCCGCTGGGAAAACTGAAAATATCTCTTGATTATCTTCGTAGGTCAAAAGTGGGCTCAGAATATGCGCATGCTGATTTATATATCACATGGCCAGAAATGGTGGGTTATCGTAAGGATTATACCTCTGACGAGGCACGAGTACTAAGGTTGTTCACGACATTTGAAAAAGAAAAAGGCACTAGGCTTAAAGGTGATGATTTTTATTTACGGCTACAGCAGCGGATAGAAGCTGGGCGAATTAGTTATATAAGACCTAGCCCACAGTACGAAGGGTTTACGGAGTATTGGTCAACAGTTCTTATTAAGATGACTGAAGAACAAAGGAATAAAAATACCCTATGGACCATCTATTATTTGGTGGATGATCCCAAGATAACTTCACCTGAAGGCCATCGATTGGTTGTTCGATGCAGTTTCTTTGGCACTGCGCTTGAACCTTTAGTTGAACAAAAACTTAAAAATAATACTTGCAAAATGCAATGGAATATCGATGCCTCTATGTCCATAGAAGTCGGGTTTTACCCTTTGATCTTAGATGACTGGCGTGCCATGTATCACGGATTACAAGTATTTATCACTAATATTAGAATGGAGTAATAGAATATTTCTTATGTTTTTAACGAACTAGCAGCAATTGGGGTCAGGTCTTGTTTTTTGACTTTTATGGGGCAAAAAATAAGACCTGACCCCATTCACCCAGATTGGCGAACGGCGGATCATTGAGTTGCTTTTGGCACCGCTGTTGAAGGGCAAACAAGAGGCTTTGCGGGAGCGGTGATGGAATCAAAGTCTAAAACTCAAGCATTAAAAGAACCAAGAGTACTTAAAACAATGCGAGAAAACTCAATAAACGGGAGGGATAATGGTGCTGCATATTAATTTACCTATTCGAGTAACCAAAATTATTTTCTTTTTAATAATCATTTTTAGCTTGCAAGGTTGTGAAGAAATCCTTGAAAAGCTTAAGCCTAAAAAAAGCCCAATGTAAACGTGCAAATTTATCGTATAGAGCCAACAGAAAAGTATAAAACTGGCAGTGTGATAAGGGTCGATTATCCGCTGGGAAAACTGAAAATACCTATTGATTATCACCGTAGATCGAAAGTAAATTCAGAATATGCGCATGCTGATTTATATATCACATGGCCTGAAATGGTAGGTTTTTATGCAGGCGAAATTACCTCTGTCGAAGCGCGAGTACTGAGGTTGTTCACGACATTTGAAAAAGAAAAAGGCACTTGGTTTAAAGGTGATGATTTTTATTTACGGCTGCAGCAGCGGATTAAAGCAGGGCGAATTAGTTATATAAGGCCTAGCCCGCAATACGAAGGGTTTACGGAGTATTGGTCAACAGTTCTTATTAAGATGACTGAAGAACAAAGGAATAAAAATACCCTATGGACCATCTATTATTTGGTGGATGATCCCAAGACAACTTCACCTGAAGGGCATCGATTGGTTATTCGATGCAGCTTTTTTGGTACCGCACTTGAGCCTTTAGTTGAGCAAAAACTTAAAAACAATACTTGCAAAATGCAATGGAATATTGATGCCTCTATGTCGATAGAAGTCGGGTTTTACCCTTTGATCTTAGATGACTGGCGTGCCATGTATCGTGGGCTCATAAAATTTTTCAATAATATTAGAATGGAGTAATAGAGTATGTCTTATACTTTTAATGAAATGGAATTGTTACGGATAGAAGCATTAGTTACCAAAATTAAAAATCATGAAAAAGACCCTAAAAAATCTGAAGATTGCGAAATACAGGTCTTGTTTTGAATTTTATGGGGAAAAGCAACCCCGTTCGATATGCCCATCGATTCCCCCCTAAGTTATTATAAAGGACAGAAAATAAACATGCATATTCTCCGTAAAATTCTATGTTGGCTAGTGTTTGGGATACTGATTTTAGTAATAGGGATGTTTGTTTCGCGTTACATTAAATCTGAAACTGCCTATTTTCAGGAACAGTCACATATAGAGTCATTCATAAGTAAAAAACCGCCGGAGTCTGCAGAGTACAAAAATGTTCTAGTGGATCAAGTGTGGGTAAAAGTGCCACATCGTTCGTATAATATTTATCCATATTCGGACCGTAGAGGTAAACGAAAAGAAATGATTGAAGGGCCGGTCTATGCCCGAAGTATTAGTTTTCGCTACACCCTTGAAGAATTAATTGGCATCGAAGACTGGCGCCCTAGTGCCACAATTGTTGTTGGTTTACGGTACGGTATAGAGTTGGATATAAGTCATATCTTCGATAATAAAGATCGTCGATGGAAGATCTCCCCAGTTCCTAAATGGGGGTTAAACCGCTATGAAGAAAACAAAATAAGAGGTGCTATTTATTATCGACCAATAGATCACAGTGTGATTTCGCCTAAGGGATATCTCTTGAATTATCATTGTCATAATGACGAAAATACAAAAATTATAACTACCTGCACTGGCTCTTTTGAAATTGCGCCAAATTTAAATGTTGATTACATAATTAGTGCTAAGTCTTTTGAACACTGGTTTGAAATACACAACAGCATAATCGATAAAATTAAACCTATGCTCACGAATACCTACTAGAGAGGAATAATAAATGACCTTTACACTCACCCAAGCACAAATCGATATCGTTAATGGCTACCTTACTCGTCGAACGAACGCCAACGGTGATTATAGCGATGCCTATGAGAAAATAGCGAGCTGGCTGCCAGATAGCCCTGAAAAGATTTGGTTAGAAGGTGCAGCAGAGGCGAACGCCAATCGCGGGGGTTATGCATTGTTGATACGCGAATACAGTAAACGACAGATGGAATTGCGAGACATTCCCTACTCTGACGCATTAATGCAGGCCGCATCCAATAGAGTTGCTGTTAAAGCACTGACAGATATAGTTAAGTCGAGAAGGGAATTGTCTGACGGCAGCTGGTTATTTCCCACTTTAGACGAGATAGCGGATGAGGATGCTAGCGGTGTTGGCGAAATACTCTTTGCCAAATTGTCTGAGAAAGATTCTGCTCGTGGTGAGACCAATGCAGGGTGGTCGGGTACTATTTTGTTCTCGGCGCTTGGTAGTAATCAAACTAAGCGCTTACATGCCGCAGGCGGTGATGGGCTTGATCGATTGGATGATTTTAAGAATATATTATTTGCGTTTGATGCGTATGCTACTGCTTTATCAGCAGTGAAATCAGCTGACTTTCTTACTGATCAAACATTAATAAATTGGTGCAATGATATTGGTATCGGTTGGGAGTCGTTTCAAGAAGTGGGGTTTGACAAACTCAGGTCTCTGGCGACTGAAAATTTAGCTTCCTTACTGACTGGTGATGCGCAAGAATTTGGCAAGTTGATTCAATCAATAGGTGTACATAGAGCACTTGACCGATTAAGAGGAGCGGTAGAAGGAAAAAGTCATTTAGGTGAGACGATAGAAGATAATTTCACTTCAAAAGCGAGTGCTTTTTTCTTAAAGTTTGACACTAATCTAATTCAATCAACGGAGACTCGCTTCTTTGCAAATGCCGGTGAACTTAGAGATTTAGCTTTTACAAATGTGCATGCTCGTGCCGCATTAGCAGGTTTGTCGCAAATTATGGTTGAGGTGGACAGTGACGTTGCAAGCAGATTTGAACTACATGACCCTTCAACAGGAGAAGGTAATATTACTGAGAATTGGATCAACGATAGGGCCGATTTCCTTGCCCTAGTGATGAAGGTTGATTACCCAAGTGGAGAGACAGGAACAGCGGATATAGTTATCGACGGTAAAGAATTTACTGCCTATATAGATGTTGAAAGTGGTTATATAAATCAGAATTTTAGTTTTGCTAATGATCCAAAAATCATTAAGTTCGGTTCCAGCGGGAATGATGATTTTTCAGGGGGTGGTAAGCAAGATAGATTATACGGAGGGGCAGGTGTTGATACTATTTATGGCAGAGAGGGCGACGACTATATCGAAGGCGGCAAAGGCAACGATTCCCTATACGGCGATGCAGGCAGCGATCATTTAATCGGTGGAGCCAATGACGATCAGTTACACGGCGGCGAAAGTGGCGCACACGCCGACATCCTTGATGGCGGTGAAGGCAATGATAGCTATTATATCAATACAGGTGATGGCGATACCATTATTCATGACAGCGACTTAGTAGGAAAAATTTATTTTAATAACGTTTTACTTGGAAATAATATAGAGGCGATTACAGCAGGTTCAATTATCTATGAGGATGATGCAAGGCACCGTTACAGCTTAGCGGGCGCAACGTTACATATCGTATTAAATTCTGGACAAAAAATCACAGTTGAAAATTACGCTTTAAATACCTTGGGCTTACAGTTTGAAAATACAGAACTTTCAGACACAGTTAATAGGATTATTGGAACAGAAGAATCCGATCATATGGATGGCACTGATAATCAAGATTTAATTGAAGGTATGGATGAAAACGATAAAATTTATGCTGGCGAAGGTAGCGACATTGTAAGAGGTGGTGCTGGTAATGACCGATTGTTTGGGGAACAAGGCAATGATGTTTTAACGGGTGGGGAAGGGAGTGATATTTTATCGGGAGGGGCAGGGCGAGATGTTTTGTATGCTGATGAAAAGCAAAGCTTCAATGAGGCACGTTTTGCGTGAGCTTACGGCAGCATAGCTCAACTTTATATTTTTAATCAGATCTAATGGTTGCGACTTACTTAATGAGGACGCAACATGAAAAATTCAGATCAACTTTCTATCACCGCGACTGCTTTCGACCAGTGGCGAACTCAGCGAGCAAGTCGTAGTGAACGTACTCCGTTAGCATTACGACAGCAAGCTATCTCACTTTTTAAAAGTTATTCATCATCCAGCATCACTACCGCTTTAAAAATCAGTGGAACTCAGTTAAAGCAGTGGAAGATACTCCTTGCACCTAAAGATGAACACACTGATTTCATCCACTTACCCAGCTTAAACACGCCCTCCACAGAGCCACTAAATATCAGTCTTTCTTTTGCTAATGGAGCCTCAATGGTCTTTAGCGGCACTCTGTCTCCTACTGTGCTTCTCTCTATTATTCAGGAGTGCAAGCTATGATACAGCTCACCGCACAGACTAAAATTCTGTTGGCGACTACACCGGCTGATTTTCGTTGTGGCATCGATGGCCTCGCCGCACTTTGCCGGTTAAAGCTCAAACATGATCCACGTTGTCAGACGCTGTTTGTTTTTATCAATCGCAGTAAAACCATGATCAGAGCGTTGGCTTATGATGGCACCGGCTTTTGGTTAATGACCAAACGCTTATCCAAAGGCAAGTTTTCTGGGTGGCCAACAACAGGGGTTATCAATGCCTTAGCAGCAACGGAACTTCGCGCGTTATTAAGTGGCGAGAGTTATTCACACGGCAAGGCAAACCTTGGTCTGTGAGAAACTTTTTTTTGTTGCTGTATAAATCCTGCCCTATATCATCAACGTATCTTTTACGGAGCTGACCTTTTGAAAACCCAATATTCTGACATAAACACCCAAGCGCTAGACGCACTGATTCAACGCGTGAGTGAAGCTAAAGAGCATAACTTGGCTTTGACGCCAGAAGATTGTCAGTTACTTATTGATGCGTTACTAACGTTGGCCAGCATGCAAGAAAATCTTGCCAGCAATAGTATCACCATCCATAAATTAAAAAAGTTAGTGGGAATGGTTAAATCATCGGAGAAGCTTCGCTCTAGCTTAGCGCAGAGCAATGCAAAAAAGTCGAAGAAAAAGAAGAAAGGTAACAAGTCCGACAGCCCCGTCGCCACCATCAAGCCTGTCGTTGTACACCATCCATTAGCAGACATGGCGAAGGGTGATGATTGCCCGGAATGTGATCGCGGAAAATTATATAAATACGAACCTGCAACCTTGCTACGCATTATAGGCCAGAGCCCCTTCCAGAGTGAGCAACATGTGATGGAGCGGCTGCGTTGTAATACTTGTGGTGCCTATTTTACTGCGCCTTTACCTGAGGAGGTATTAAACGATGGGGGTGCTAATCAGAAATACGGACATTCAGCCCGCTCTATCATGGGTATCGCTAAGTTTGGCATGGGTTCACCCTATTATCGTCAGGGAGCGATGCAAAATTTATTGGGCGTCCCTATCACAGCGTCCACTATCTTTGATCAAAACGAGCATTTATCCAATGCGCTTCACCCAGTGCTTAAACATCTCGTACTATTAGCGGCAAACGCCAC
The DNA here is from genome assembly GCA_000416275.1 of Osedax symbiont Rs1. Taxonomy (GTDB): domain Bacteria; phylum Pseudomonadota; class Gammaproteobacteria; order Pseudomonadales; family Balneatricaceae; genus Rs1. The sequence goes on along the minus strand of ASZJ01000021.1, from coordinate 5,345 downwards.
TCACTATTACCTAGATGACACGACGAATCGCATCTTGGATGCAAAACCGATCATCAAAAAGCAGCGTAATAGTCATAAAAGCAAAGAGCGAAAAGGAGTTTATACCTCCGGATTGATTGCCACTTTAGACACAGGGCAAAAAGTCACCTTATTTGAAACGAATATAGGTTATGCGGGGGAGTTTATTGATCAGATTTTACAAACGCGTGATCCCGCAAAGCCACCGCCGATATTGATGTGCGATGGGTTAACCAGTAATAAACCTTCTAAGACTCCCTGCATCATGGCATTGTGCAATAGTCATGGTCGCCGGCAGTTTTATGATGTCATGAGTCATTTTCCAGAAGAGGTCGATTACCTTCTCGATCGCTATGGCACTATTTGGCACAATGATGATGTCACTAAGGAGAAAAATCTGAGTGACCAAGGGAGGTTGATGTACCATAAAAAGCACTCACTTCCGGTTATGGAAGAGCTATTGGGGTGGGGGCAATCCATGTTGCAAAGCCAAGGTTCTACACAGGCGAAAGTTGAAGAAAATAGTGGATTGGGGAAAGCAATCCGGTATTTTATCAAGCACTACGAAGGGTTGGTACGATTTTGCTACGTTGCTGGTGCGCAGATAGACAACAACACAATGGAAGCGGCATTAAAGTTGGCGGTGTTAAATCGAAAAAATGCGAGTTTCTACAAGACCCAAGCGGGAGCAAGTATAGGTGACGTAATCATGTCGCTGATAGCCACTTGTATTCAATCTGGGGTTAATGCTTTTGATTATTTCAATGCTCTGCAGCGAGATAACCAAAAAGTCATCGATAATCCAGGAGAATACCTGCCTTGGAATTATCAAAAAAACAACACCTAGCCCATTGGTAACGGGCTTTTAGACTTCCATTAAAAGTCACGCTATCTTCTCGTAAGCTCACCTACTAGTGGCGTTCCAAATTAACAAAAACCGATATACACTCAATTCCTTCAAGCGAGGACGATTGGTATAACGTACCTAGCGAGCCTCTTGCTCAAACACATTGGGATATAGAATTGAGCTTCCCCAACGGTGTTATTTTACGCATGAAACACAGCTGATGTTACTGCAAGACCCAAATCTATCCGTCTGGCTCTATGTCCACCCAACGGATATGCGAAATCAGTTCAATGGCTTAGTGGCACTGGCACAATCTAAAATGAAGTTAAACGCCAGTAACGGCGATTTATTTGTCTTCATCAACCGCCGCAGAACCCAAGCTAAAATACTCTATTATAGTCGAGGTGGTTACTGCCGGTGGAGCAAAAGACTTGAGCAGGGTCGCTTTTTGATACCTGCTCATGACAGTGAAAAAATACCGTTAAATTGGACACAATTACAATGCTTAATTGATGGCATTAATTGGCAAAAAGCGCCGCAAAACAAGCGCTTCAGCCGATAGAATTTGTTATAATATCGCACATGAAAACGACCAAACAAACACCTGAATCCATTAGTGAATCCGCTCAGCTTAAAGAGCGGATATCGGTGCTTGAGCAACAGGTCGAATGGTTTAAACGGCAAATTTTTGGTCGGAAATCTGAAAAACAAATAATTGAAAACCCTGCCCAGGACAGCTTATTTGCAATCGCACCAGACACTGTTGCTGTTGGTAAAAACATTGAAGTGCCAGCCCATAAGCGCAAGTCAAATAAGAAGTTCAATGGTGACGAAGTCAACGAGACCGGCCTGCGCTTTGACGCCAACGTTCCCACTAAGATAATCGATATCCCCGCGCCTGAGTTACAAGGTGATAATGCCGATGATTACGAGATTATCGACTATAAAGAAACGACACGCTTAGCTCAGCAGCCCGGTAGCTACACGATCTTGATCTATCGTCGTCCCATCGTACGACACAAGAAAACCCAAACAGTCAGCTCTCCACTCGCTCCGAGCAACGTATTGGATGGTTGTTATGCCGATGTCTCGCTAATTGCAGGTTTAATGATCGATAAAGGGGTTTATCACTTACCCCTGTATCGTCAACATCAGCGTATGCTCGATTCCGGTATTCATATAAGCCGTGCCACCTTGATCAATTGGATGAAAAAAGGCATTGAATTGATAAAGCCTATCTACCGAGCGCAATTTCAATCCATTATTAATTCAAAAGTACTGGCAATGGATGAAGTGCCGATAAAAGCGGGCCGTAAATACAAGGGGGAAATGAAGCAAACGTATTACTGGCCGATGTTTGGTGATCGCGATAAGGTTGCGTTTACGTGGTCAAAAAGTAAGTCGATGCAACATGCAAAAGAGCAGTTAGCAGAGTTTAGCGGCGTTTTACTGACCGACGGCTATGCAGCCTATAGCCAGACCGTAAAGCAGCTAAACCAACAAGAAAACACGATCATCCACGCAACCTGCTGGGTGCATGCCCGCCGCTATTTTGATAAAGCACTTTTGATTGAACCTGAGATGGCAGAGTGCGCTATAGAGCAAATAGCGAAACTGTATAAAATAGAAAAATACATCAGAAAAAATCTACGTGAGGAAAGCGAAGTGATTGCCTATCGGCAAAAACATAGCGAGCCTTTAGTCGCAGCATTTTTTAATTGGGTCTATGAGCAGCGTCAACGCAGTGATTTACTCCCTACAAATCCATTAACACGCGCCCTCCATTATGTGGGAGAGCGGCACGCTGAATTAAGCGTATTTTTGAGCAATCCGACCGTCGCCATGGACACCAATCATTTAGAGCGCGCGTTGCGGGTGATCCCAATGGGCAGGAAAAATTATCTTTTCTGCTGGACAGAATTAGGTGCTGAGTATTTAGGCATACTACAGAGCTTATTGGTGACTTGTCGTTTGCAGGGCGTTAATCCCTACACTTATTTGGTTGATGTGCTCCAGCGTGTCAGCTTGCACCCAGCCTCTATGGTTGAGGAGCTAACGCCTCGGCTATGGAAAAAGAAGTTCGTAGATAAAAATTTAACATCAGATTTGGCGGAAATGGGGTAATCTAAGCCCTGAATGACCGCTTACGTTCGCAGTGTAGCTCCTCAACTAATTTAAGGATCTTTTCAGCTACCCCTAAACCCTTGTGACTGGTACTTACAGCAAATGACCTTAACAGCGCTACTTCTTTGTAAGCCCCCCAGCCTCTGTGCCCTCTGTGGTAAAATCTTTAAAGGATTGGTTTTACCACAGAGGGCACAGAGAGCACAGAGAAGAGATTAAAAGCATCTTTTGCTATGGCGGAGACACAGGGCTAATCAGGTAAATCTTTGATTGCATCTACATCAGAATGTGCTGCCTGTTCATATTTCATGTAATTAAGCCTGAGCGTAATGAGCCGTAACGCGAGCATATGCGAATGGCGCACGCAGTGGCCCATTCCGAATGCCGTAGGCATGATATAATGCTTTTGTTAGGCACTAGCAAGAGGTAGTTTCAGCTTATCGATAATTATTAGCGCAGTTTGACTTGCGCTCAATTTCGATGAATCTATTGAAATATGTGTGTAAGGTACTTGGATATTATCTCCACTACTGTTCAATCGGTAATTTTTCTCTAAGAATATTAAATCATTTTCAGAACTATCGATGTTTCTTTTGGAAGGTTTTGCCGCTAATCGATCTGGTAATTGGTTTCTAACTAGTCGTATATCTAAATCTGCGCTTAACTCAACTAAAGCAATTTCTGCACCTATTGATTTAAACGGAGCACACGACTCGATTACAAATTCTCTATCGAAGTCATCATCTAGATCCCAAACGAAGGTGAAGATTAACCCTCGAAGATCACTACCAGCCACTTCATTAAACATTTGAAGCCGAAAGCTATCTACAAGACGCCTGAAGGGTGGACTACCAAATTCGAAAAACTTGAGAACCGGTTCTATTGTCGCATGATTATGAAATAATTTGATGCCCGTCAATCTTTCAACTTCTAGCCCAACAGTCATTTTACCTACTGCCGGCGGCCCAAATATGATGATGAAATACATTTAGCTATATCCTTCCGCCGAACGAGGGTGTTGAAAAACCCTAACCAAGTTTTTACCGTCTATTCAGGTTAGTTTTAAGTCAAAAAAAAGGCCCGTGTTATATGTTTTTGATACATTGAACCCCTAAAAAATATATTTAAGACACTCTCCGTACGACGAAAAAATCAGCTTTAGCTTTTCCTACAGCCTCAAAGCCTCAAACACCAGCGTGGTGGAGATGGTGGCTTTTTTGCGTGTGTTTGCACAAAAGATGACAGCATTGCCACGTCTGTGTGCTTTGACTTGTTATGAGTTTTATACCACAATTAAGTATATATTGGTATTTGGAGAATAGACCATGGCTAAGAACACAAGTATGACATTGGGCGATCACTTTGATGGCTTTATTGCTCACCAAATTGAGATAGGCCGCTATAGCTCTGCAAGCGAAGTAGTACGTGCGGGTTTGCGAGTGCTTGAAGATAAAGAAAGTAAGCTGAATGTATTGCGTCAAATGCTCACAGATGGAGAACAAAGCGGAAAAGCTGACTATAGCTACGCGACTTTGATGGATGAATTGGATGCTGAAAATAATATATGAGTTCATTTTCTTTAACTCGACGCGCTAAAGCTGATTTGATGTCTATTGCAAGATTCTCTGAAAAAAGCTGGGGGCGAGAACAGCGCCTTGTTTATATTAAGCAGTTTGATGGGACATTTCATTTGCTTTCCAATACTCCTGTAATAGGCAACAACTGCGATCACATAAAAAAGGGCTACCAAAAATTTCCTCAAGGCAGTCACATTATTTTCTATACTACGGACAACAAAAAAAATGTTCTGATCGTACGTATTCTACATAAAAGCATGGATGTAATTTCAAAGTTTAGTGACTCATAACGCTTATAGGGCGCGATTGGTGGAGCTGCAAAGCAGCGGAGACAATTCGCCGTGCCTAAACTTATACCTGAATCCGTGATTTCAAAGTGAAACAATGTGGTACAGTGAAGTCGTCGTCACTAATTCAGGTTATAGTTATGAGTTGGTTTTTTCAGAGCTACCATTTTGAAAAATCATAAAGTTTAAACCCTGGAATAATTTCATTTCTAGGATGCTTTAAATCTTCGCCACAATAGGGACAAAACTTAATGTTAATGGCAACTTGAAATATAGTTTGCCCAACTTCTTCTAGATAATGGTTTTCTTCTAGATCCTCCTCTGTAGCTGTTTGGTTGATATTCAAGATGCAATTGCCATCCCTATTTTCAATCCAAGCCTCTGCCAAAAGCATTGATTCGCAATTATGTCTATCTACCATACTTCAGTACCATGTAACTCATAACGCCATAGTTTGGGGCGGCTGTAACAGAGCGAGGAACGAGTGGCGTG
>ASZJ01000020.1 GCA_000416275.1 Osedax symbiont Rs1 | reverse complement strand
AGACAACAATTATTTTACCACAAAGAGGCATTAACTTGTTTTGTATCATATGCTTAGTGTTGTTTTTTGGTTTTATTTGAATCCCGAAACTTGAGTTATTAATTTAGAGCGATGCTTAAAGTTCTCTTTAACCGGTTCTGCTGTGTTCAATCTGAGCGGGTAAGTTGCAGCATGTTTTAAATGAGTCAAAAATAAGTAAAGAATAAGTAAAAAAAGCGACAAAAAAGGTCGGAGTCTGTGAAGACCCCGACCTTTTTTTGTCATGCATTTAAACTCGGTTCTCGGTTGCTTAAAGGCTAAGCAACACTAGTATTGAATTGATTCATCGTATTGTCTTTACCTGAAGCTTTAAGCGCTGCTTCTCCGGCAAAGTATTCTTTGTGGTCGTCACCGATATCCGATCCCGCCATATTTTGGTGTTTTACGCAGGCAATCCCCTGACGAATTTCTTTGCGTTGTACACCCTTAACATAACCTAGCATGCCTTGATCACCGAAGTATTCTTTGGCTAAATTGTCAGTGGACAATGCTGCTGTATGGTAAGTAGGCAGGGTGATTAAATGATGGAATATTCCCGCTTGTTTGGCTGAATCTGCCTGGAAAGTACGGATCTTTTCATCAGCTGCTATTGAAAGTTCCGTTTCATCGTACTTCGCATTCATTAGGTCCTCTCTCTGGTAAGCTGCAACATCACGACCATCTTGCTGCATTAAATCAAACACTTGCTGGCGAAAGCTGAGTGTCCAGTTGAATGAGGGAGAATTGTTGTACACTAACTTAGCGTTAGGTACTACTTTGCGAATTTCATCAATCATCGCGCCGATTTGACCTATATGAGGTTTTTCAGTTTCTATCCACAATAAATCGGCACCGTTTTGCAGGGACGTTATGCTGTCTAATATACAGCGTGCTTCACCGGTGTCTTTGCGGAACTGGAACAAATTGCTCGCTAAGCGTTTTGGTCGGACTAATTTGCCGTTGCGTTTCAGTAAAACATCACCGTGGTTGATCTGATCTGCACACACTTCATCGCAGTCAATGAAGGAGTTGTACTGATCACCTAAATCACCTACCTCATTAGTCACAGCAATCTGTTTGGTTAATCCTGCGCCCAAAGAGTCGGTGCGAGCAACGATCACGCCATCATCGATGCCAAGTTCTAAAAAGGCGTAGCGAACCGCATTTATTTTTGCCAAAAAGTCGGCGTGAGGTACGGTTACTTTGCCATCTTGATGACCACACTGTTTTTCATCGGAGACTTGATTCTCTAGTTGAATGCAGCAAGCGCCCGCTTCAATCATTTGCTTCGCCATCAAGTAAGTGGCCTCTGCATTGCCAAAACCTGCATCTATGTCGGCAATAATTGGCACGACATGAGTGACATAACTGTCAATCTTATGTTGAGCCGCTTTCACCAGTTCACCATCATGTGCCGTGCGGGCTGCATCTAGTTCACGGAACAATCCACCTAGCTCTCGGGCATCCGCCTGTCTTAAAAAAGTGTACAACTCTGCGATTAAACTCGCGACTGCGGTTTTCTCATGCATAGACTGATCAGGTAGCGGCCCAAAGTCTGAGCGCAGCGCTGCAATCATCCAGCCTGAAAGGTAGAGATATTTACGATCAGTATTATCAAAATGCTTTTTGATAGAGATCATTTTCTGCTGGCCGATAAAACCGTGCCAGCAGCCTAGCGATTGAGTGTATAGCTCTGGATTGGCATCATAATTATCCATGTCATTGCGCATTATTTTAGCGGTGTACTTTGCAATATCCAAACCGGTCTTAAAGCGATTTTGAGATCTCATTCTGGCGGCTGATTCAGCGCTAATTGCTTGCCATTTGCTTCCATTGCTGGCTTTTAGGCTGGTAACAGCATCTATATCTTGCATGTATTGAGACATTATATTGATCCTTCATCTAGAGTGATTTTTATGGTTGCTGTTTTAAGCTAAATTTATGGTGACGCCTTGCTATTTATCCCGTTGGGGTGATTAGATAATGCCGCTAAACGCGAGCTTTAGTCAATGCTAGGCCCCGTGTCTTCTGGGGTTGTGTAGTTTTACTACCTATAATGTTGAGGTTGTTGTTGTAAATAAACTACAAGAATAGTGGTGCTCGTTACACAGCGTGAGAGGGGTGATAAAGCAGCAAATTGGGCTGTAGATAATATTCAAGAATGCTTTTTAAGAAGTTTTAGTGAAAATTACATGAATAGAATGAACTTTAATTTATTATGTAATGAATAATTTTCATTACAAAACGGTGACTACATTTATAAATTTCGCCGTATAGGAACTGGCAAGCTGGTTTTGCGACTCAATTCAACCACAGCGGTTAAAAGATACAGCTGGCAACCCGTAGCAATTATCTGATGGTGGCCGGTAGTAAAAAGTATATTTTGATTGAGGCAAGGGCTGGGTTTGCAGTGGAGTTATGGGATGTTAAATTCAAAAAATAGGCTTAATATGTCGAACAAATTAACAGTGTAGCGGGAAGTTAAGATTTATATGAACTCTAAAAAAAATCGGCTGTATAAAGAACAGCACTATAAGCTAAGTAAATGGAAAAATGGCAGGGGAGATACCCTCGAGCTGGCATCGGACAGCGAACTGGCTAAAAACGGCGCTTTTGACTGGCGGTTGAGTATCGCTACTTTAAGCGGAGACAGTCAATATTCATGCTTCAATGGTATTGATCGCAGTCAGATTTTATTGCAAGGTGAGCGCGTTGTACTGTCGATAGGTAATGCTGAGACAGCGAATCAGATTAAATTAAATCGATACGATAAGGCGGTTTTTTCTGGTGCTGAGCAGGTTAGTTGCCAGTTGCTGGGATGCACAATAGCTAAAATGTTTAATTTGATGACTGCTGCGCATAGTTATAGCCATTTACTGAGCATACATCAGCTCTCTGCTCAGATGCCGATAGTGACGGCCTGTGATACGTTACTTATTTTTAGTGTCAGCGATGCTTTACAAGTACAAGTGTCTGGGCGGGAAACGGCCTTGCAGTGGCATGAAATGCTGAGAATTGAACAGCCGGCACTGCAGGCAATAGCACTTGATAATCGTGCCAGTACTGATTTAAATACCATTATCATTGTTGAGCTTTTTAAACGCTAAGCGAGTAAGACGGCTTTTTTTTTGCTCGATAAATTGACCAAAGCTCGAAAAAAAACCTCGATCATCCTATCGGATGTCTGTGATCTAGCTGTCGCCTATTTGTCTATCTTCCGGTAAAGCGCTGCTTAGCAGGCGATAAGTTATTGTCGGATAGGCTTTTATTTTGATTGTATATACAAGCTAATAAGTGCACACTTATTGTCATGTTTTGAAGATACACATTGTTGAAATTAAAAGGTGATCAGATGTCTGCACAAGTTTACACGCTAAGTGAAGGCCGTGTGCCTTTACTGATTAGTATGCCACATAATGGTGAATTGATTGCGAGGGAGATAAAAGCCTCGATGACTGAGCGAGGTCTGTCAGTACCAGACACCGATTGGTGCATTGACTTGCTATATGATTTTGCAAAAGAGCTCGGTGTTTACACTATTAAGCCTAGCTATAATCGTAATGTGATCGATCTGAATCGCGACCCTCAAGGGGTTAATTTATATCCAGGAGCGCAAAGTACAGAACTTTGTCCTACCAGCTGCTTTGATTTTTCGGCTATTTATTTAGCCGGTCAGTTACCCGATGAGCAAGAAGTGCAACGCCGCATCAGCGACTACTGGCAGCCTTATCATCAACAACTATCTACTCAATTGACGCAGATGCAACAGCAGTACGGCATCGCTATTTTATTGGATGCCCATTCGATACGCTCAGAGGTGCAGCGATTTTTTAGTGGTCAGTTGCCGGACTTTAACTTTGGAACCGTGGATGGTGCTAGCTGCAGTCGCGAATTACAGAGTCATTTAGATGATTTTTGTTGTGCTCCATATTCTCAAATTAGCAATGGCCGTTTTAAAGGTGGTTACATTACCCGTGCTTATGGCCAGCCACAGCAGAATATTCACGCGATTCAATTAGAGCTTTCACAGCGTACTTATATGCACGAAGCTACTGCTGTTTACGCTGAAGAGAAGGCCTTGGCGGTTAAAAAAGTATTGCGGGCACTAGTGCTGCACTTACTAGATTTTGCACAGCAAAACAGCAGGTCTACCGACATTGAAAAATAGAGAAGATTCGATGAAATTATATGCACAGCAAATCCTGACAAGTACCGGTTGGCAAAGTGATAAAACCTTGGTAATTGCGAATGGCACTATTACTGAAATTGTCGATGGTTGTCTGGAAAGCGCAGAAATTGCCGATGGGCCAGTTATTCCCGGGATGGTCAATTGTCACTCGCACGCCTTTCAGCGGGCTTTTGCCGGGATGAGTGAACAGGGCAGTGAAGGTCAAGATAGCTTTTGGACATGGCGCAAAGTGATGTATGGCTTTCTGGCACAGATAACGCCTGAGCAAGCGCAAATAATCGCCACTGAACTATATATTGAAATGTTGAAAGCAGGCTACACTAGCGTCGGTGAGTTCCATTATTTACATCATCAATCGAGCGGTGAAAATTATAGTCAGCTGAGCGAAATGTCTGAGTGCATTTTTGTCGCGGCGCAGACGTCCGGGATTGCGTTGACTCATTTGCCGGTGTTATATCGCTACAGTGGCTTTGGGGCGCAAGAGCCTACTGATGGGCAGCGGCGTTTTATTAATGATGCCGACTCGTTTAATCGGTTGGTGTCCGACTGTATTGATTTGAGTAAAAAGTATCCTCAGAGCCGTGTCGGTATGGCGCCACATTCACTAAGAGCGACCAATTTGCAGCTGCTTAATGACACGGTCGGCTATCTAAAGAGCTTAGATGAGAATGCGCCGATTCATATTCATATTGCAGAGCAGCAACAAGAGGTAAATGATTGCTTAGCAGTATTGGGCAAAAGGCCTGTGCAGTGGTTGTATGACAATCAAACGGTCGATAAGCACTGGTGTTTAATTCATGCAACCCATCTAACTGTGACAGAGCGTCAGACGCTGGCCCGATCGGGTGCAGTCGCCGGTATTTGTCCCACTACAGAAGCTAATTTGGGGGATGGTATATTCCCGACTACTGAATACCTAGCGGAGGGAGGCGCGCTTGCGATAGGCTCAGATAGCCATATTTCGATCAACCCGATTGAAGAGCTTCGCTGGCTTGAATACGTGCAGCGGTTAATCAAACAGCAGCGCGCAATTTTGGCGACAGCGCAGCAGCCCTCGGTCGGAGCTAATTTGTGGCAGCGCGCAGCTCTCGGCGGCGCGCAGAGTCTCGGGCGAAATGCCGGGGAGCTTGCGATCGGTAAGAAAGCTGATTTACTAGTGCTCGATCAAGAAAAAATCGAGCTGTTCGCCAGCAGTCAACAGCATTTGTTGGATAGTTTTATCTTTGCCAGTCAGCAAAATCAAGTCAAAGATGTCATGGTTGCAGGTCGTTGGGTGGTGCAAAATTACCAGCACAAAGCTCAGCAGAGCAGTGCTGTGAGCTACAAGTTAGTACTGAAGAATCTCACTGCTAGTTTGTGAGATTAAGCGTCAGACTAGACTTTTCAGCCGGCTAATCGCCGGTTGAATCATTAGGGTTAACGAGTGCGGTCAGCACGTGATCTTGCCATTGACCGGCAATCTTTAAATACGCTTTCGCGTAGCCCTCACGCTCAAAACCCAGCGATTCAAGCAGTTTTGCACTGCGTTGATTGTCGGGCATATAATTGGCCATGATGCGGTGAAATTGCAGCTTTTCAAAGATATACAAGATTGCGGCGGTCAGTGCCTCGTGCATAATCCCCGTGCCTTGATGGGCGGCAGAGACAGCGTATCCAAGGTGGCAGGCCTGCATTGGACCACGGACTAAGTTAGAGAAATTGCAGACGCCCAGTACTTGATCGTCACTTTTGTTGAGAATAACCCAGTGGAATGCAGATTGTTGCTTAAAAGCTAACAGGGCGCTTTTGATCCGTAAAGTGACTTCATACTCAGTGAAATAGACGGGCTCTCGGGATGGCTCCCAGCGGGCGAGATGTTCTTTATTGATCAACAGATACTGCTGTAAAAGAGGAAACTCTTCGGGGATTAGCAACCCTAAGTTCAACCTAGGTGTTTCAATAATAGTGATCGACATCAATGAGCCTGTAATAGTTTAGCTGTGATAGCGGCCGATGATCGTTGGCAGAGCTTAAACGGGAGGCTTAAGCACTCGATATCAAGGAGCTAGTAGTGGCCTAATATATTAAAAAACAGTCGAGAGTTAAACCACTGCAGAGCAATGATTACTAAAACCTGAATCAGTGACTTCACTGCACCACATAGCGCAAGCTCTTGATCAGCTAAGATTTTTCAATTCCACTGTAGAACCAATATCTTACACTCTGTATTCACTTTGAAGCCACTGATTCAGGTTAATGTTCTCACATCCTATCTCGATCAATATAATACACTTATTTTCGCGCTCAATCGCTGATTCTAGGTTGAAACTGAGTAGCTTGGGGAGTAAGGTTATTTTGCATATCCCGCAATTAAAAAAGGATCAATATATGAAATTAAGTAACGATCTAGTGAACGAGCTAACCTTGTTATCCCAGTTTAGATTAAGCTCAACTTTAGAAGGTATTAAAGTTCACGGAGATGCCTCTGAAAGCATTCAGCAAGCGGCCAATAGATTATTTGAAAAGGGTCTAGTAACGAGACTCGATGGTGGCTATCTGACAGATTTAGGCAAAGATGCCGCCGAGCATTTAGATAACTTATACAGTATTCTCACTACGCCAGTTACTTTGGATACCACTTCTTAATGGCATTAAAACCCACTTTATACAAAATTGATTTACAGCTAGTAGATACCGATCGGGATATTTACGACAGTTGTAAATTCACCTTGACTCAACACCCCTCAGAAACATCCACCAGAATGATGGTTAGGCTGATGGTCTATGCCCTTAATTATCATTCTGATCTACAATTTACTCGAGGGCTGTCGTCTCAAGATGAACCTGATCTGTGGCAGATATCACCTAGTCTAGAAGTTGAAAGCTGGATAGAAGTCGGGCAGGCCAGCGCCGAGAGGATGCGCAAAGGGGTGAGTCGGTCACCGCGAGTAACACTGTACGCGTACGGTAGTGAAACAGACATTTGGTGGCAAAAGAATCAGGCAGCTTTTCAGGCCTTACCGCATATTAGTGTCTATAAATTTGATGCTAAGCAAGTGGCGAAACTCGCAGATTTTGTGGCGCGTAAAATGCAAATCACCATCTCGATTAGCGACGGGGAGCTATATATAAACATGGCGGAGAAAGATTTAAGCCTAAGTTTGACTAAACTACTCTAGCAGCAGCTTGCTGCTAATTAGCTGCAAGACAATCAAGCCTTAATCTTTTGATTAGGGCTGCTGATTAATAATCCCATTAAATCATTGCGACTGATGATTCCTACAATCTTATGCTGGCTATCCACCACTGTCACAGCAGTACATTTTTGTTGCATGAATGTAGCGGCAATATCGCGCACTAAGGTGTTTTCAGAAACCGCTATCGCCCTAGTATTGAGGGTGTTTTGAATGAAGCTAGTGGCGGGAGAATCAAGTTTGACGATCTCATTGATATACAAAATCCCCAGCGGCTTGGAAAGTTCATTGATGACTACCACATGAGAAATATCATGGCTACTCATCAAGTGCAAAGCCTGAGAAACCAGATCATGTGCAAAGACTGTAATGACCGGACTGCTCATTACATGGGAGGCGAGTAAGCGTCTTCTGTTATCTAAAGAATCCCGATCGGTATTCAAATAACTAAGGGTTTTCAGGGTTGCTAGGTTGTTATTAGCTGCCTGGGGGGCTTTTTTATCAAGATAAAAATTCTCTTGCTGCCGGGGATTTTGCTGTAAAATACCATTGTTAAAGATAAAAATAGACATCTATATTCTCCCTCCTATAAAAATGACCGGTAATTTGTTAGTCATTAACGCTATTTATTTGTGTATTGATTCCATTCACTACATAGGATTATAAGTTAATCCTCATAATCCTGATTTTTAAAATGGCTCTCTCACTAGTTTCTTGGTGATCAATGAGGGTTCATTAATCGATACTATTATATTATCAGTAGCTGAACACTATTGGCAAGTAGTTGTTTTCTTTGATTGTATTAGGGGGATGGCTTTTGTTGTTAGCGGCAAACGCCGAGTTAAACAAATCGGCGTGGTGGGTATTTATAAATAGCTGGAGAGTGATTGATAATAGTTTGCTATTGATAAAATAGCGCAGAGAGGGAGTAACTATAAAATAGCTGTAATTTGATGAATAAAGTGCGCTTGTTTATTGTAATATGGGCACTTAAATTATTGCAAAAACCTAAAAAGAGAGTGGTATGATCAGCCAAGCTATATTGTCGAATCTTAAAATTACTATCTGTATTTTAGTTAGCTGTACTGTCTTTAGCTACAACAGCGCGGTTGACGCCAGTGCCCTTGATAAGCATCAAAAAATTATACAGGCGATCCCCAAAGCCTCTTTATTGATTGATACTCACCGTCAGCACGACGTCAGTATTCGCCCTGATCAATTGCTCGTTCCCGCCTCTACGCTGAAAGTCGTGACTGCCTATTTAGCGATTAAACGCTGGGGTTTAGAGCATCAGTTTTATACCGATTTCTACTACGATCGTGGCACATTATGGGTAAAGGGTTTCGGTGATCCCTATATTACCTCTGAAGAAGTTGCGCTAATGAGCCAGGCAATTAAAGCGCTTAATATAGGCAAAGTAAAAAGAATTAAAGTCGATAATAGTTACTTTCCCGAATTGCGTTTGGATGGTCGCGGTGATAGTGACAACCCTTATGACGCCGGAAATGCGGCATTGGTGGTCAACTTTAATACCCTTTTCTTGAAAAAGAAGAATTCTATAATAAGCAGCGCTGAAGCTCAGACACCCACCACGCCTTTGGGCAAGTTATTAGGGGCGAAATTAGCGGAGGGCTCAAAGCGCATCTCTCTACCTGGCGGCCGTGATATGGCGGCCCAGTATTTTGCTGAAGTGTTTGCGCAAATTTATGCCAAACGTAATTTGCCAGTAAAAGTAGCGATATTACCTAACAAGGCCGAGTTCGTATATCGCCACTACAACTCTAAAAAATTAGAAGAATTGCTGAGCGCGATGCTTAAATATTCGAATAACTTTATTGCCAATCAAATTTTTTTAATGCTTCCTGAGAAAAGTGAAAATCAAGCTGTTTTAAATGTCGCAGCCGCTCAAAAAAGCTACACCCAAATGTTGGAAAAAGAGTTTGCATTTAAAGGGGCGAACTTTGTTGATGGCGCGGGTCTCTCAAGACTGAATCAGATTAGCTCGCAACAATTACTACAAGTATTAGAAGTATTTAGACCTTGGATAGAATTGCTGCCAGAAAAGAGTAAAGGGCTGAAAGCTAAAACCGGCACCCTGTCTGATAATCACTCACTGGCAGGGTATGTCTTAGATGACAATAAAAAATGGCAGGCGTTTGTCTTATTAATTAATAAGAAAATGCCGTATAACTACCGCATCCAAGTAGCCCAAGCACTGCTGAAAAAATAATGATTTTATACATTGCCGAGAAACCTAGCCTGGGTCGTGCGATTGCCGATGCGCTCCCTAAACCCCATAAAAAGCAATCGGGATACATTGAAGTTGGCAATGGAGATGTTGTCAGCTGGTGCATAGGTCATTTGCTGGAACAGGCAGAACCCGACGCCTACGATGCTAAATATAAGCAATGGAAAATCGAGCATTTACCCATAGTGCCTGAAAAATGGCAGCTTAAAGCGAAAAAAGAGACCAGTAAGCAGTTAACAGTACTGCGCCACTTATTGAAAAAAGCAGATCAAATTGTGCATGCGGGGGATCCTGATCGAGAGGGGCAGCTATTGGTCGATGAGGTATTGGCGCACCTTAAAGTCGGCGTGCGCAAGCGCAATAGTGCCAAGCGCTGTTTAATTAGCGATCTTAATTTGCCCGCCGTCAAAAAATCACTAGCCAACTTGCGTTTAAATTCTGAGTTCGTACCGCTGTCGACCTCTGCTTTAGCGCGCTCTAGAGCCGATTGGCTGTACGGCATGAATATGACCCGGCTCTGTACTATTCATGGCGGAAAATCTGGCTTTCAGGGGGTTTTATCAGTGGGTCGAGTGCAAACTCCGCTCCTGGGATTGGTGGTTAGAAGAGATCTAGAAATAAACAATTTTGTCGCCAAGTCTTTTTATGAAGTATGGGCAAACGTTAAAACCGCGCAGGGAGAGCAGTTTTCAGCGAAGTGGCAGCCGAGCGAAAATTGCGCTCCCTATCAAGACGAAGAGGGGAGAGTATTAGTCAGGGCACTGGCTGAGAACGTGGTCGCGCGGATTAAAAATCAAAGCGGGACCGTGTTAAAATCTGCGATTAAGTCTAGGCAGCAGCCACCCCCGCTACCTTATAGTTTGTCGAGTTTACAGATTGATGCCGCCAAGCGCTTTGCTTTGAGTGCCAAGCAGGTGCTGGAAATATGTCAAAGTTTATACGAAAAACATAAACTGATTACCTACCCACGCTCCGACAGCCGCTATCTACCGAGTGAGCACTTTAAGCAATCATCCAGTGTCACTAGTGCTATTTCGCAGCTGGCCAGCGGCTTGCGTTCCGCTGTTGAAAATGCCGACTTAACGCTGCGCTCTAAAGCGTGGAATGATAGTAAAGTAGAAGCTCACCATGCCATTATCCCCACCGCTAAAAGTCGTGCTAGTGGCACGTTAACGGCCGATGAAAACAAAATATACCAACAAATAGCCCGCCAGTACCTCTATCAATTTTATCCGGCATTTCGCTTTGACGAGCGCCAGCTGAGCATCGATATTAAAGGGGGAGTGTTTAAAGCTCAGTCAAAACAAACTACGGACCAAGGCTGGAAAGTACTGCTACCGGAAAAGAAAAGTGCAACAGAGCATAGCGAGCAGCGCTTGCCTGCGTTGCAGGTAAAAGATGTGGTCGATTGTATAGATGCTAATATCACCGATAAAATCACCAGCCCACCGGCCTATTTTACCGATGCGACGCTACTGGCGGCGATGACGGGCATCAACCGTTTTGTACAAGACCCTGAACTGAAGAAAATTCTGAAAGATACTGACGGGATAGGCACGGAGGCTACTAGGGCGGGCATTATTGAATTGCTGTTTCAGCGGGGTTTTTTAAGTCGTGATGGCAAGTTAATAAAATCGACATTGGTCGGTAAAAAATTAATCGCCAGTTTACCGGATGACGCAACCACCCCCGATATGACGGCTTTATGGGAGTCTAGGTTATCATTAATTGCGCAGCGCCAGTTTAAATACCAGCAGTTTATGTTAGATTTAGAAGCGGTCATTAAACAGTTGTTTACTAAAATTGACCCCAGTGCCTTTATCGGTCTTAAAGGGGAGGGGAAAAAGCCTAGCTATCGAAAAAAAGGGGCTAAATCAGGGTATAGAAAAGCTAAAACTAAGGCTGAAAATCGGTAAGGTTTTTTCAGCAACCTCTACTTATCTCTTCAATATAACAGTCTGAGCGTTGGGGGTTTGAGATAGCTAACCTCCAGCTCTGGTTAGTTCCCATCCATAAACAATGAGCTATTACGACGGCTCCTCTAATCAAATCTGATCAACACTAGATATAGTTATTTGCAATAACCAAACGGCCATATCTAGTGATTTTTTTCTTGCTCTTGAGTGTTGTAATTGTCTCAGTTTATTTTGAATTGTTTCAAGCTAGCTTGTAAGTTATTGGCCATCAGTGCTAGATTTTCACTGTTGGTCGTTGTTTGCTTGGCGCCTTGACTGGTCTCGGCGGCAATTTTGGTAATGTTCGATATGTTTTTGTTGATCGTATTTGCTATTTGGCTTTGTTGCTTAATTGAATCAGCCACATTGCTATTCATCGTCAGGATTTCTTTAATATTAGTCACAATTTTAGAAATAGACTCACCGGCACCTGAAGCGCTATCAGCACTACTTTTGGTGAGTTGATTGCCCTTTTCTACCATCACTTTTGTTTTGTTAAATGTACTGTGTAATCGGTCATTCAATTCTTTTATTTCGTCAGTAGAGGTTTGGGTGCGCATTGCTAATAGGCGAACTTCATCGGCAACGACGGCAAAGCCCCTGCCATGCTCACCCGCTCTGGCTGCCTCTATCGCAGCGTTTAAAGCGAGTAGATTGGTCTGGTTAGAAATATTACTGATAGTGACTAGAATAGTTTCAATATCGTTAGTGTCTTTTTCCAACTGCGCAATAGTATCAATGATGAATTCCATCTCATTGGAGACGCTATTGATATGTAAAATGGTCGAGTCGACAATCTGTTTTCCCTGTTGCGCTTCAGCCTCTGCATCAGAGCTATAATTAACCGTTTTTTCTGCACTGGCGGCAGCGGCCTCAGCTGATGCTGATAGTTGCAGCATTGATAAGGCCAGTGCCTCCGTTTCTATATTCTGTTGTTCTACACCGACGAATGTCTGCATAGTGGTCGCTACAGCGCTATTGGTGGATTCTGTGATTTGGTGACAAGAGTTTTCAACCTTGATGATGAGGGCGCGAAGCGCATCAATTGTTGTGTTAAGGCTGGAGGAGAGGGCGCCAATTTCATCCTGGCTAGAATGCTTAACCTTATGGCTAAAGTCACCACTGGCCATTTTGTCTATAATGTGACAAATTTCAGTTAATGGCCGGGTGATTCCCCTGGAAATAATGACTGTTAATAATAGGATAACTGGTAGCACTAGTAACAGTAGAATGAGAGTATTTGCTAACTGTTCAAAATACAGTGCATCAATATCGGCTACGTAAACACCGGTTCCTAGTATCCAGCCCCATGGTTTCATTAAATTAATATAAGAGTTTTTCTGGCCCTCTTGCCTAGTGTTTGGATTTAACCAGCGATAGGAGACAATCCCTTTACCTTCTCTTTTTGCAAGTGTTGCAAATTCTTTAAAAATAGCGATTCCATTAATATCTCTAGTGTTGCTTAAATCCTTGCCATTTAAGGAAGGTTTTATTGGATAGGCAATCATATGGGCATTAAGCCCGGAAATAAAAATGTAATTACTACCGGAGTATCTAATCGCTGTAATCGCTTCAAGTGCTGCAGATTGTGCTTGAGATTCAGTGAGCTTACCTCGTTGCTGTAACTTATAATAGCTAACTGCAATAGATTTAGCGCTGGCGACTATTTCTTGAGACTGAGTATTCTTCGAAATAATCAGTTGCTTATGGAAATTGTGTAGGTCTAAGTAGGAAAGCGCTAATATCAGACTTAAAAAGAGCCCGATAATACTCCCAAGTTTTTTACTAACTGAGATATTACGAAAAAAATTCATGTGTGTTAAGCCTTAAAAATGTCAGAGTTAAAGTAAACATAACGATGGTAATTGAAGTTAAGCTCTTAAATATCATAAAGTTAACGTTAAGTAAAGAACTTATGAATTTCATTAAAAAAGTGTATGTTATTGCTTACTATTTTTCTGACATGAATGGTCGAGTTAATTAATTAACTAGTGTTTTCTGAGACCTTTGCATAACGTTGCGAGCAAAGGTAAGAGAAGGCAAAAATTGACGAGATAGCGGAGTCAGTGTGCCCCTCACTTTGGGTACAGTGCGCCCTTCTTTATGGGTATTACTGGTGTAAATGAGCATATTGAGCCGTTTTTTAACGCCGTATTACCGAGCGCAGTTATCATACCCTCTGGGTAAGTTATGCAGAGGTCTCAGGTAGTAAATTCGGTCAGTACTAGCCTGAGGCTCGATAGGGGAGCCTTTAATACTCAAGTTGTGAGTTTAAGGTATAAAAGGCAAGCTTCAGAGATTGACTATAATAGTGATGCAGCTACTTTAACAGCTACCACTAGTTAGTTCCCATCCAGAAACGATGAGCTACTACGACAGCCCCACTAATCCAATCTAATCACCACTAGATATAGTTATTTGGAACAACCCAGCGCCCATATTTAGTGTTGCTCATCTTGAACTATTGGATCGGCCTCGCTACGCCCCTGTTTCTGGATGATAACTAGTTAGTTAATATTTAGTTCCTCAGCTTATTATTTTTTCTCGCTCAATCTTATGCTGATTGGCTATTTTCCTAATAATATAGTAAACAAGTAGTTAAAGCGGTCACGCCAAATACCAAATTACCGATAGTATTACCAAGGAATACGCCTTCAGCCCCGATAACACTCACAGCGAACATCACAAAAGGGACGGTGCCGATACTGGCTTTTGCAAAATTAAAAGCAGTCGATATTAATGGATAACCGAGATTGTTAAAAGCGGCATTTGCCACAAATAGAAACCCGTAAAAAGTAAAGGCTGGCCCTATCCAAACACCGACAAACCTCATGAAGGCCGCTGCATCACCCGAGGTGCCAAACCAGCTAATTAATGGCTCGATACTGTAGTAAAAAAATATCGAGGCAAACACACAATAGCCGGTGACGAATAGGCAGCTATCCAATAGTGTTCTGTTGACTCTCTGGAAATTTTTGGCTCCAAAATTTTGTGCATAAATAGGTCCTACCGCTGCTGAAAGGGCGAAAATAACCCCGAAAACGACCGCCGTTATTCGCCCGGTTAGGGTCCAGCCAGCCATGTAGCTTTCACCGAATTTAGCTATTTCATAAGTCATGTAAGCGTTAGCTGAGGGGGTTGCTAATTGCGTTGCAATCGCCGGAACGGCTATAGGCAGTATGGATTTGAGGTTTTGATTGAATGAGCTCCAGTTAAACTGAGATGCAAAATCATGTTGAGTATAAATAAAATACAGCGCTGTGCCGGCAACGGCTATTCTGGCAAAGACGGATGCTATCGCGGCGCCTTCGAT
Source organism: Osedax symbiont Rs1 (assembly GCA_000416275.1). GTDB lineage: Bacteria > Pseudomonadota > Gammaproteobacteria > Pseudomonadales > Balneatricaceae > Rs1. The sequence goes on along the minus strand of ASZJ01000020.1, from coordinate 33,941 downwards.
GCCCAGCTTAAAACCGAAAATAAAAATGGGGTCTAAAATTACATTTACAATTGAACCCATTAACATCGCTATCATCGATAATTTGGGTGATCCCATTGCTCTGAGTAGCGCGCCGCCTGACATGGAAACTGCCAGAAAAGGTAAGCTGGGTAAAATAATTGTAAGATACTGATGAGCATATGTATGAGCTTGACCACTCGCCCCAATAAAGGTCAATAATTGTGAGTTAAACAACCAAGTGACAACAGCGACTAGCGCTGTGAAGGCAACGCTGAAAACAAAATTGTTTAATGCTAGAGATCTAGCAAGACGATCTTTTTTTGCCCCGATAGCCCTAGCCACTGTCGCTGACATAGCGATGGATAGGCCGATTGAAAAGCTCATATTAAAAAACATAATACTGGCGGCAAAACCTAATCCAGCGATAATACTTTGATTATTCAGTAACGTTAAAAAATACAGATCAATTAAATCTACAGCGAATAGTGAAACGAGGCCTATAGAAGAAGTGGTTGTTAAAACAACAACATGACGCATGATCGATCCTTGGAGGAATTTTGCGACCACCTTGTCTTTTTGAGTTTTCAGAAAGCTACCATAGAAAAATGTTGATTGAATAGAGAGCTTAGATTAATTCACCTATAACAATCAACTAGACATAGAAAGGAGATTAATAACAGCGCTGAATAATAGCCTAATTTAGCTCGAATAACAGTAGCATTTAGTGGTAAAGGAGATAGGGAGCTATCAAACGGATAATGAGGGGTGTTTATAAAATCTGTTTCTTATAAAAGCAGTGATTAAAATCGGCCCTAGAGTGCTATATTTTAAAATAGCACTCTAGGGATTGATTAAGGAGCTGAGCGATCAGGGTCTAACTACCCCATGCCTAATGGCTAAATGGACTAGTTCAGAATTGTTCGTTAATGAGAGCTTGCGTAAAATATTGGCTCTGTGGGCATGGATAGTTTTGTTTGATAAGCACATATTGTCTGCTATATCAGCAGCTTTTCGACCATCTGCTAACAGAGAAAATATTTGAATTTCACGTTTAGTGAGCACTGTCAGCGGGCTTTCAGATTCTTTGCCGTCCAGCTGAGCTCTCACGGTCGGTGAGAGGTATTGCTCGCCGCTATGGATTATTTTGACCGCTGTTATCAGCTCGTCAGCAGGACCTCTCTTGGTTAAGAAACCTTTTGCCCCAGCCTTTAAAACGGTATTGGGGAAGGGCGCCGTATCAAAACCTGAGAGCACTAAGATTTTGGCACTTTTGTCGAAGGCCAGAATACGGCGAATGGCTTCGATACCTCCATGAGTACTGTCTGAAGTCCCAGAGTCGGAGGGTAGTGAGAGGTCCATGACCACGATATCAGGTTGCTTGGTTTTAAATAGTTCATAAGCTTGAATGCTCGATTGAGCTTCGGCGATAACATCAATTTCTTTTTCTGAATTTAAAATGCTTTTAAAGCCAGCTCTCACTACTTCGTGGTCGTCAACTAATAATACTTTAATTGTCATTTATCTACCCAACTCTTAATCCATTAATTACTGTTTTAAACCCAATAGATACAATCTGGGTGGGGGTCGTACTTAACGCTAATCTGCGGCGAAAATTCTTCCTTAAATCGTATCGCACTCGCGATGATTGATATTTTCTTTAGTCTGCTGTGGAGCAGGCCATTAGCACCGCCCTAGAGATGTTTTGGATCTGATCGCACATTTGCTAGGCGCCTTTATAAGTGTGGCTGGTGTTTATTTCCAAACAAAACTCAGATGCCTGTTCTATATTTTTACAATTTGCTGGATAGGCAACTAACTCATCGCTATAGCCAATCAGTCCAATGCCTTCACTATGGCAGTGTTGTAAGACCTTTTCCATCGCTTTTATGACGGCAAGTTGTCGGTCTGAAAATTCAATTTCTCTGTCAGCATCTTCTCTTTTTTTGCTGGTGACCTGCTGAAGAACATAATCATCCTCATCTAATAATTGTACAGTTTTTTCAGTTAACTTCTCATTGATGAGAACTTCCTTAGCGCCATTAAAGACCTCTAAACTATAACAATTAACCACGTCAGCAGGTAGGCAATCTAACAAAACCTTTTTGATATCTTCATATTCAGTGTTGTCTATTAAATCGTATTCCATTAATTTTCCAATGTAAAATAATACTAAGAGTGTAAGGGAGCTGTTCCCCGAGTTAAAACGTCTAATACCTAAATCCCTGCTTTTTGAGTGGATGTAGGTCGTAAAATATTGGTTTTATAGCACAATTTAATATATTAGCAGCAAACTCAGGTACGTCCATCAGCGGTTAAAAAAAAGTATCCATGCATAAAGCCATTAGGAGCCTCTGAATAACCACCAGTATGCCTAAACCGTTGTCTTAATCACCCGTTTCTCGGTACGCCAGGGGCGTCTGTGACTCATTCAGAGTCTCCCTTAGGCTCAGTGATTTCTGCAAAGCGTTATACCCCCTGAACCTACGGGTGCAGCTAAGATTTTTCAATTCCACTGTAGAGCCAATATCTTACACTCTGTATTCACTTTGAAGTCACGGATTCAGGTAATAGTGACGTTCTAACACACTGAGCAACGTCAATAATAGCAAACAGTAACTCTATCGGCCGCTTTTCTGAAAACTTTCAAGTTCTTCTTTAATATTATTAAATTTCACATCTTGTTGGCTAATGACTAACTCTAATCGATGTACTTGCTTAATGCTGCTTTTTTCTTGATCAAATAATTGCTGCTGTAATTCGCTGCTGCGACTTTCTTGTCTGGCCAGATTTGACTTTAAATCAGTAGCTATAACTTGACTTACTTTTAAATCGATTTTTGCCTGAAATAGCTCATCTGATATTTGCAGGCTAACGGGGTGGATATTAGTCTCTTTCAGCAACAGGGCTAGTTGTTTGTTTTCCCGTACTTGTTCATCACATTCCGAGGTTTTATGAATTAATGAGGTCTCTAGAACATGCGTACTCTGCAGTAGACTGTTTATTTGCTCGAGTAACCCTTCATTGGTTTTTAGTAATTCATTATTTTGTTGCTGAACGGCAAACATCGCGATTTGTGTTTGGGATAATTGTTGACTATCTGCTGTCTGGTGTTCTTGTAACGCTTGATTTAGCTGCAGACGCTGCTCATCTAAAGCGGCGTGAGAATAGACCATTGCCTGATCCCATAGCTTAGAGGCTGCAGTGAGCACTGGCTCAGGTAGTGCGGGGTGCTGATCTTGCCGATTAATTTTTTTTGATAAATTAGCCCACCAAAAATTCAAGGCGTGATTAATGGTCGTGATACTGCCGCTGCCTATGATGTCTCTTACGGCTTGCTGAGTAGGGCGCTTTCCCAGTGCCAGTAACTCATCTGCAGCACGCTGAACTCTCTCACTTGTCTCTGATTTTTTCGGCATAATCTACAGTTTATAAAAGATGGGTGAATACAGTTTAGCGTAGAAAAAGCGACAACATAATAAATATCTACGTAAAGCTTGAACATTAATAGTGTTTTTGGTTCTCTCAATTTGTATGTGCCGGCAGATTGTCACTTGTCAATGTAACTCTGATGCAGTTTTAGCAGTGTAATTATGGGTGATTGCGCGTTTATTCTGTAGTGTTGGAGCTGTGCATTGACCTGCAAACATGTCTATTATCGTCAGACCTCTGCATAACTTACCCATACGGCGTTAAAAACTGGCTCAACATGCTCATTTACACCAGTAATACCCATAAATAAGGTCACACTGTACCCAAAGTGAGGGGCATACTAACTCCACTTTCTCGCCGGTTTTTGCCTGGTCTTATCTTCGCTCGCAACGTTATGCAAAGGTCTCTGTGTATTCACTTTGAAGTCACGGATTCAGGATAGAGACAAGCTTTCAGCCCTGTTAACTGCAGGTCGTTTATTTCCCGGCTCTGATTTATTTGCCGCTGAAAATTCTTTTAGCACAGAAAAAGCCTGATAACCCAGTATAAGGGCTGCTATTGATAGTCCGACGCTGAGCATAAACCAGATAGTATTGATACCAATGTATCCAGGCAGTAACCAACCGCGCACACCTATAGCATAGCTTAGTGGTATCACTAGTCCCCAATATGTTATCAGCACGGCAATCAGTGGTTTTATAAATTCTTCCATGCCCCGCAGTACACCTGCAGCTGTAATCTGTAATGCATCAAGCAACTGGAAAGCGGCGATAAATAGTAACAGGCCGGAGGCAATCGCCAGCACTTGCTGATCATTAGTGAATGCACTCAGTACTCCCTCACCTACCACTAGAATAATGACGGTCATAAGTGCGCCATATCCTGCGGCAATCAGCATAGCTGCAAGGGTCGTCTGCTGTGCTCCAACAGCGTCCAGCTGCCCGCGATAGTAGGCAACACGAATAGTTGCTGCGCTACTTAATGCAACGGGGATCATGAAAATCACCATGGCTATATTGATCGCGATCTGATGGGCCCCGATCACGCGGATGCCCATACGGGCAGCAAGCAGTGCCAAGGCAGTCAAAGCCAGTACCTCTAGTACTAATGCTATCCCAATCGCAAGTCCCTGGCCGAGCAATACTTTCCAGCTATTATCGCGGTGATTGGCAGGGGCGGTACTGAATAGTGCCGGGAGCTTACGTTTACAGGTTTGACGCATTAAACCGGCAGCCAACCAACTACTGAGGGCCGTTGCCAGGCCACAACCGGCACCTCCAAGTTTTGGCAGGCCTACTAGGCCGTTGACTAAGGCCACATTTAACAAGGGATTGATCACCGCCAGTATTAAGGCGGCCAACATGATGGCGCTGATATGGCTGTGCCCCTCGCAAAGAAATCGGTACATCACAAACAGTGCGAGCCCAGGCATACCAAAAGCCGCATATCGCAGGTAGTGACTGGCGATGGTGGCTGTGGCTGTGTCGTCAATCAGCGCCGCTGGCAGAAGTGATAGTGCCAATACCAGCACCAGCGCTATCGTACCAATTATCAGTGCTAGTCGCTCACCCTGCTGACGCAAGTCTGCCAGTGCGGCGGCTGATTCGTCAGCACTGTTTGCGGTCAGTGCAGAGATACGCGGGACCAGCACATATAGGATGCCGGTAATTAGCATACCGACCGGGGTCCATAAATTACTACCTAAGCCTATTGCCGCCAGGTCTTTGTAAAAGTAGCGCCCGGCAATCAGAGTGTCCATCAGTCCAAGTGATGCCTGGCATAACTGAATAATCATCAGCGGTAATGCAAGTTTCATAATTGGCGTTGCCGCCATCAATAGCTTCATATCTTAACTCTCAATTAAGTTTTAATTTCTCATTACAAGATCGCTATGACCTCGATGCTGAAATTTTCTCATATTTTATCGGGGCGGATTGTCACTGTAGGGATAATAAAAGCTAGTAGACGGAAATAAGAATCATTTTCGTTTGCGTTGTCTTATTGCTTAAGTATTATGGCAGCCAATTAGCTTTCTTTCTGACTTTTAAAGACTATTACCTGAATCAGTGACTTCACTGCACCACATAGCGCAAACTATTGATTCTACGACGGTTAGAAAAATGCTCGCTGAACCTATGGGTGCAGCTAAGATTTTTCAATTCCACCGTAAAACCAATATCTTGCACTCTGTATTCACTTTGAAGTCACGGATTCAGGTATTAGTTGAAGGTGTTGTGAGCATATAAAGTTACTTTTTTTCATGTGTTTGCGGTTGGTTTCAGCGCTGCAATTTAGTTTAAATAATTTTTTAACTGATCTGTAAAACTTGAAGGCCGGTTTTTCTTAAACTTTTTATTCTATAGATTCAGTATCCACTATATCTAAGTTCTGGAGGGCGCTCTGGTGTCATCGAATTTATCAGTATGGGCCGAGCGATATATCGTTCCGCCTGCGGTCAATATCGATTCAAGACCGGAACCAAGCTTCCTTACTTTTAATGGTCAGACAGCGGATAGTATTGAAGAGTTCGCCTCGGTTCTTCTAACAGCGGTGGCCTGTTTTGCCGGTCAAGCTGAAGTCTTTGCGGTGTTGTTAAAAGGGGATCAATTTTTTTCGATTAATCTCTGTGGTGACATTCTGCAAATGGATAGGGCAGTGCTGACGATAGGCCCAGCAGATGCCGTGTTATACCGTCAGGCAGGATTACGTCTGTGTATCAATGCCAAACTTCCCGCAGGTTTGCAAGATGTCGAACTAACTCACCCGCAGTTGACATTTATTCAGCATGAAGACAGTAAGGGGCAATTGTTTTACACCGCAGATTACAGTGCCAGCCAGTTGCAACAGCTGTTAAATCTCTGGTTGGCACCGCAGCTGGGCCAGCTGATCAGAGGTCCGCAGGCAGCGCCGCCAGAGGTGTCGTTGTACAGGCGTTTTGTGGATCAAGCAGAGCGTCATCCAGAGGCGGTTGCATTGCAAATGGGCGCTGTGATTTTGAGTTGGTCTGAACTTGCGCAGCGGGTGGAATGCACGGCAATGTTTTTGGCGACCACAGTGCCTCGTCACGGTTGTGTTGCACTGGCGCTGCCCAAGTCGATTGAGTTAGTTGTTGCCACCTTAGCGTGCAATGCAGCAGGTGTTGTCGCCATGCCGCTGATAGATGATATTCCACTGGAGCGGCTGCGCTATCAGTTGTTTGATGCTAATAGTCAGTATGTGCTGGGGCAGCTTAGTTATGTGTTGGAGGGTGTGACGCAGTTATCTTTACCCGTTTCAGCCCCCTCGCAAACTGTCTTATTACGCCCGTTGGCGATAGATGAAGTGAATACCCTCTATTACACCTCCGGCAGTGAGGGAAAACCTAAGGGGGTGATGTTGCCAGGGCGAGCATTGCATCGATTGGTTGTTGAGGCCGATTTCTTTGATGTCCAACCGCAAGATCGTTTCGGCTATTTTTCTAACCCGGCCTTTGATGCCTCTGCACTGGAGGTGTGGGCGGCGATGCTCAATGGCTTGCCACTGGTTTTGTTTGAACGTGAAACTCTGCTGGATCTGCATCAACTAGAGCGTCAGATTGTAGCGACCAAAGTTAATAGTGGTTTTTTTACGACCGGACTTTTCAATCGGATTGCCGACTTGAATCCAGCATTGTTCTGTCATTTTCGTCAGCTCTTTTTTGGTGGAGAAAAAGCCTCAGTTCAGGCATTGCGGGCAGCGTTGGCTGCCAGTCCCAATACCCGCTTTATCAATGGCTACGGACCAACTGAAAATGGCGTTTACACTTGTTGTCAGCGTGTTGATTCGGCGCATGTTGAACGCTTTGATATAGCGATTGGTCATCCCATTGTAGGCACTGATATTGTGCTGGTAGATAGTGAGTTGGAGCCAGTTTCGATCGGTGCAACAGGCCAGTTGCTGTGTCTGGGTGAAGGTCTGGCTAGCGGTTATATCAACCAGCCACAGCGCAGTGCGGAACGGTTTGTGCAGTGGCGTAATCGCCCAGCTTATCTCAGTGGTGATTTGGCCCGGCTCAATGAACAGGGTGCTGTGGAATTTATTGGCCGTATGGATGCTCAAATCAAACTCAACGGTTACCGTATTGAGCCGGGTGAAATTGAAGCGCTACTGCGCCGCCAACCTGATGTGCAGCGAGCCTATGTGCGGTTGGATGAACAGAGTTGTCAGCTGCAAGCGTGGTTGACGCCGCTTCAGGCTGACACTGCAGCGGCGCGCTTTGTCTGCCGGCAGTTACCAGCATGGATGCGCCCTGTTAGCTTTATGACGTTGGCAGAGCTGCCGCTCAACGCTAACGGCAAGATTGATCATCATCATTTACGTCAGCTTGCGCAGCAGCAGACAGCGGCTGTCGTCGATACAGTGGTCTCCATCACGTCTTTACAGCAGCGTTTGCTGCATCTTTACAGCGATATTCTTCAGCAGCCAGTACATGATTTGGATGCATCACTGTTCGAGTTAGGTGGGAATTCACTGCATATGATGAGCTTGTTAGCTAGGTTGCGTAAAGAGTGGCAGCTGCAAATTAATCTCGATGTTCTAGCAGGTGCTTCATCACCTGGTCAAGTATCACAGCTGATTGAACTGCTCGGCTGGCATGAGCGTGACCAGAGCGATAAAAATAGCCTACAAGTATGGGAATTCTGATGACTGAAATGGACCAGACACAGCAACTGCTGTTACAGCTACGCGAGCAGGGAATACGCTTGCAGGTATTTGAAGGTCAGCTGCAAGCGCTGGGAGCAACAGGTAGTATGACACCGCTATTGGCGGAGCAAATAGGTCTTCACAAACCGCTGTTGCTGGTATTGCTTGAGGAGAGTGATGAGTCAGAGGGTGATATTCCTTTAGACCCAGCTAACCGTTTCCAGCCGTTTGATCTCAATGAAAACCAGCAGGCGTACTGGCTTGGACGCAGCGCGTATTTGGACGGTGGAAATGTGGCCATCCATTTGTACTTTGAATTGGATGCTAATGGGTTAGATATCGACCGGCTAGAGCAGTGCTGGCAACAACTGGTAGATCGTCACGCCATGTTGCGGGCGGTGGTGACCCCTAATGGTCAGCAGCAGATTTTGCAGCAGGTACCTGCGGTGTCGATTGGTCGGGTAAATGCAGGCGATAATTTTAATCTTACCCTTGAAAGTCTACGCGACCGTTTGTCACATCAGAATTTTGATTTACAGCATTGGCCACAGTTTGAATTCAGTTGTGTTCAGGGGCAGGAGCGCAATATTCTGTGTCTCAGTATCGACTGTTGGGCCATTGATGGCTGGAGCTATCAAGTGTTGTTTGTCGAGTGGGCACAACTTTACGCCGGAGGGCAATCACTGCCGGTATTTGAACTGAGTTTTCGTGATTACTGTCTGGCCAGCCAGCGGCAAAGAGAGTCCGATACCAGTCGTCGCCAATTGCAGTGGTGGAAAATACAGGCCGCCACATTACCGGACGCGCCCATATTGCCAAGGGCTAGTCGCAGTGCAGATCATGGTCGTTTTGAGCGTCGTCAACACTGGTTGACTCAAAAATCGGTAACTTCTCAATAACTCGGGGCAGAACGTCAATATAAATCATTTTCTCTTGACAGGGTTTTAGTCCAAAAGTCGTTAAAATTAAAGACCACTTCCCTTCTTCTTTAAAGTAGCAGCACCGCGTTATACCAGTCCATGTGAGTGGTTTATTTATTTTATACACTCGCGGGTTGCGACTAACTATTTAAATGCCTCAAACCTCTTCACAGAAGCAAAAATATCACCTAAAAAAGCCATGGTAAGATAACCTTATCATTCGCTGCTATGACTTAAACCTTTGAAAAAACTCCCTACTTTACCTGATATTCCAGAAAGTGAACAAACTCCGGTAGTCAAAAGCTTACTACTGATAGTAGAGCAATGCTTTCAAAGTATTCAGCAGCAAGCCGAAGAGATCGAGCTGCTCAAAGATGAAGTGCGCGTACTAAAAAAGCAGAAAAAACGGCCCACTTTCAAACCAAGTAACTTGGACAAAGAAACAGATAAATCGACGGGCGATGATTCAGTATCGACAGAAAACAAAAAGCGGCCAGGCTCAAAGAAACGCTCTAAAAATGTGAATCTAACTATCCATGACGATCAAGTGGTTCAACCGCAAGACGGTATCCCTCCAGGAGCTCGCTTTAAAGGATACCGGGATTTTATTGTTCAGGAGTTGGTCATTGGCACAAAAAACACCCGTTATCGTCTCGCCCGTTATGTCACACCAGACGGCCAAACCCTCACCGCTAAATTACCTAAAGAATTGAACGGGCTGCATTACGGTCCTTATTTACTCAGCTATGTCCTTTATCAACACCATCACTGTCATGTCACCCAACCTCTATTGCTAGAGCAACTGCGAGAATGGGGGATTGATATCTCCGCCGGTCAAATCAATCGCCTTTTATCCGAGGGAAAATCTCAATTTCATCAGGAAAAGAACGACATTTTAAAAGCGGGTTTAGCTTTGTCCGATTATGTCACTGTTGACGATTCAGGTGCTCGCCATAAAGGGGTCAACGGTTATGTCACTCAAATAGGCAACGAGTATTTTGCTTGGTTTGAATCGACAGGCTCTAAGAGTAGGGTTAATTTTTTGGAATTGCTCTGTGCGGGGGATAAAAGTTATCGTATTAATCATCACGCTGAGTCTTACTGGGTAGATCAAAAATTACCGCATGTCCCACTAAAGCTTCTCTTAGAGAGTGGCTTGTCGCATTTTGCTAATGCCCTGCGTTGGGAGGAGCATCTTGATGAGCAGGGAATCAACTCGGCGCGCCACCGTCGTATTGCGACGGAAGGCGCTTTACTTGGTAATGTGCAGCATCAAAACCGGTGCCAGAACTTAGTCATACTCAGTGACGGGGCGGGTCAGTTCAATATTCTGCAGCACGCATTGTGCTGGATTCATACTGAGCGTTTGGTACACACAATGCTGCCGTTAAACGAATGGCACCGAGAGGATATAGCGAAAGTACGCGGTGAAATTTGGGATTTATATCGAGGCCTAAAAACGTATAAAGTCCAGCCAGGTTCCGATCAGAAAGCCGCGCTGGAGACTTTTTTTGACGAGATTTTTACGCAGCGAACACGTTATGAGTCTTTAAACCAATTGCTCAAGCGGATCTACAAAAACAAAGCGAAATTACTGCGAGTATTAGCACGTCCTGAAATTCCCTTACATACCAATGGTAGTGAAACAGATATCAGGGATTTCGTAAAAAAGAGAAAGATCAGTGGAGGTACTCGCAGTGATGTTGGAAGAGAGTGCCGAGATACATTTTCCAGTCTAAAAAAGACTTGTCGAAAGCTTGGTGTGTCATTTTGGGACTATATATTGGATAGAAATTCTGGGATTGGGGATATCCCCCCATTGGCAGAATTAATTCGTCGAGAAGTAGCCGCTGACTAGGGCTTTAATTGGCGTAAGCTATAGTAGATTGCCCCGTGTTATTGAGAAGTTACAAAAATCGGTCGTCAAACTCAGAAGTTGCTGTGCTAGTAAAGGGGTGACGGTGGCGGCAACTCTGCTCACCGCGTATGCCACTGTATTGCAACACTGGTCTGGTGATCAGCGGTTTACACTGAATATACCTCGTTTTAATCGCCAACCATTGCACCCGCAAGTGAACCGAGTGGTCGGTGAATTTGCCTCGTTTACCTTGCTGGGGGTGGATTGGCAGAGCGATTTGCCATTTGGCCGTCGGGTTGAACAAATACAACAGAGCATGCTGCAGGCCATCTCTCGCGATCGCATTTCGGGGGTGGAGGTATTACGTATGCGTAATGAGCTGAAAGGAGGTGTGGCCACTATGCCGTTTGTGTTCACTAACGCCCCTGAACAGCAGGGTGAGGATGGTGAAAAACAGTCATTTCTAGATGCGTTGGAGCAGCTAGGGCCGTTGCAGTACGCTATTTCTCAAACACCGCAGGTGTGGATTGACTGCCAGTACCACGAGAGTCTTCGTGGGCTTTATCTATTTTGGGATGTACGTCAGGGCGTTTTTCCGCAAGGCATGACAGATCAGATGTTTGATGCCTATATCACTTTACTAACAGATCTAGTGGATGGGCAATTGGATGAGGATCAGCCAATACAGCTGGCAGCCATTGCCCCGATCGAAGAAACAGCTAAATTTGAAGAGATTGAAACTAGTGGGAATAACCGTATTTGGCAGCGTTTTCTGGCTTGTGCTCAGCGTGAGCCGGAGGCCGATGTAGTCATTGCGCCGTCACTTAGTTTTAGTTGGCAGCAGCTGCTGCAATACAGTCTGGCGCTGGCGGGTGAATTGGCTAGCGTTACCAAACCAGGTCAGCGGGTATTGTTGCTGGTTGAAAAAGGACCCTGGCAGAGTGTCGCCGTGTTGGCTGGGATACATCAGGGGTTGACGATGGTGCCTCTGGATATAGCTGCGCCGCTGGCTCGGCAACAATTTATTGCTGAAGACACTACAGCAGTGGCGGTGATTTATACGTCCGCTCAACTACAGGTCGCGCAGGCGTTAGGTATAGCGGCGTTAAATACAGAAGTCGCACAGCGCGTTGAATTAGACAGTATGACTGTGGAGTTGGTTACGCAGCCTGCCCCAGAAACTCTGCTGACTATATATACCTCCGGATCTACCGGGGAGCCAAAGGGTGTTGATGTTCCTTATGATGGCCTGTTGAATGCGGTGGATTACACTCTGCAGCGATTTTGTATCGCCCAGCAGGATAGGTTGTTCGCACTGACCCAGTTGCAGCATGATATGGCCTGGTTTGATCTGTTGGCAATGTGTAGCGCTGGCGTGACGTTGGTCTATCCTAGTAGTTCCCATTACCGTGATCCAGCGCACTGGCTAGTGCTGTTGAAAAAGCACCAAATCACGCTTTGGAACAGCGTTCCTCAATTGCTGGAAATGCTGCTTCGACAGCTAATGACCACTAATAAAAGTGTGTTGGTGAGGCCTAGATTGGCTTTCGTGGGTGGGGACTGGTTAGCCCTGAACTTGCCAGTGCGGATGAAGGAGGCGTTGCCAAATTGTCAGCTGGTGTCTGTCGGTGGACCCACTGAAACCACGCTGTGGAATATCATGTATCCGGTGACTCAAGTTGGCGATGATTGGCAGAGTATTCCCTATGGCTATCCTATTGCTAACAATAGCTATCGTATTCTGGATGTCAAAGGGCTGGATTGCCCTATAGGTGTCACTGGCGAGCTTTGCTGTTCTGGGGTGGGTGTCAGTATAGGTTATTTGAATCGGCCCGAGCTGAATGCAGAGAAATTTGTCGTGGATGAAACGGGTACAAGGATGTTTCGTACCGGTGATCAGGGCCGTTATCGCCATGATGGCAGTATTGAGTTCATGGGCCGTAACGACCAGCAGTTGATGGTGGGAGGCTATCGTATTGAGCCTCAGGAGGTCGTTCGTCAACTTTGCGCAATTAAGGGCGTTGAAGCGGCGGAGTTGGCATTGCTGGAGGGGCAGTTGGTCGCTTGGCTAGTGGTTCCACAAGGAGGCTTGCCACCATTGCCAGAGCTGCGGGCGCAGTTGGCGCAATGGTTGCCTCAGCAGATGTTACCACAGCGCTTTTACCGTTTGAAGGCACTGCCGCTAACCGCTAACGGTAAGGTGAACCGAACTGAACTAGAGAATCAGCTCGATCAACCATTACAGGCAAATGGCAGTGATCAAAGCCCGCTGATAGGAAATCGACAACAGCAGGTTGCAGATTGTTGGCAGCAAGTACTGGGACGGCGACCAAATTGTGCGGATGCTGATTTTTTCCAGCAGGGCGGTCACTCGCTGGCTGCGGTTCGGCTCTATGGATTGTTGTGGCCACAGGGACACAGTCAGTATTCTGTCATCAGTTTGTTTGAACATCGTACAGTAACAGAGCAAGCGGCGCTGTTGGCACAAACTTTTGAGGTGGCTCCGGTAGATCAATTGCGAGCATTGCACCAGCAGCAGGCACCGTTGACCAGTATCCAGTTAGGTATTTTATTCAGTGAACAGTTGACCCCTGATATACCGGTTTACAATCTGCCATTTCGGATTCGCATGAATGAGACGGTCAATCTTCAGCGAGCGGAGGATGCGCTGTCACAGGCATTTTGTCGTCACAAATTATTCAACGCGGTTGTTGGCGATGACAATCAGTGGCATTACCAGTCACAGTTACCGACTAATATTCAGATAAGTCTGAAGGCGCAGCCGGATGCAGCAGTGTTGAAATTAGCACACGAACAAGCTTCTACAGTGTTTGATTTACGTAACGGGCCGCTGTGGTGCGCTCATCTGCTGAATCATCAGGACGGTCATAAAGAGCTTCTACTGACGGTGCATCATCTGGTTTTTGATGGTTGGTCGCTGGCATTGTTGTTGGAAGATTGGCAAGCCTATTATCAATTGTTGCAATTAAAATCACAGACATCACAACCGCTACCTTCGTTGGCAGCACCTGTGCTGCAGTTCTTTGACTATGCAATTTGGGCGCAACAACAGCCTGAAAATTTGGCTGATGCAGACTACTGGCAGCAGCAGCTATCTGATTATCAGTCGCTGGCTCTGCCAACCGATTTCGAAAGGCCGGCTCGTCAGAGTTTTCAAGTAGAAAGCTGCATACGGATGATTGATAGCGCTACTTTGCACCAGCTTCAAGAATTGGCAAGCCGCTACAAAACGACGTTATTCGTGGTGCTAGCCAGTAGTTGGATGTTGTTGCTTAGTCGCTATGCAGATCAAGATGATCTAGTGATCGGTACGCATATTGCCCGTCGTGATCAGCCTCTATTACAGCAACTGCCGGGAATGTTGCTTAATAACTTGGTGTTGCGCGCTAAATTACAGCCACAGATGCGTTTCAGTGAACTGCTGGAGCAACAGCGCGACAGTAACCAAGACGCTTTCGCTCATGCCGGATTGCCATTTGAGCAGTTGGTGCGGGTGCTGGGTGAGCAGCGCGATGGCAGCCGGCATCCTATCTACCAAGCCACAATAGTTGTAGATAACTCAGCTATCAATGACTTGCAGTCTGATAACCCGATGGGATTGGAGCTGCTGCCTGCCTGTCAAGCATACGGGCATATGGATATAGAGCTGAACGTGCAGCGGTTAGGTAGGCAAATGCGCGCTAGCTTCGTCTATTCTACTGATTTATTCGAGCGTCGGACTATTGAGCAACTGGCTGAACAATTTACGAGGTTGCTCAGTCAGATTTTACTGGCTCCAGAGCAGCCACTGTCGAAATTCGAATTTAATACCTCAGAGCATCGTCAGCAATTGCAATTATTGGGTCGGGGGCGCGAAGTGGACTTACCAGAGCAGCGGCTTGTCGATTACTGGCAGCAGATAGTCACCCGTAAGGGTGACGCGGTGGCTGTGATCGAGGGCGATCAACAAATTAGCTTTCAAGCGCTGGCTGATAGTGCCCGTCAGCTTGCGGCTGAATTACTTCAAAATGGTGTGCTGCCCGCTTCCGTGGTGGCGGTACACCTGCCGCTAGGGATTAATTCAGTGCGAGCACTTTTGGCGTTAATTCAACTAGGCTGCTGCTACATGCCGTTGCAGCCCGATCTGCCATTGCTACGCAAACAAAAAATGCTACGCCAGAGTGGCTGCCAGCACCTGATAGGAGAAGTGCTGTCAGTGGAGGGGTTGTCTTGCCATAGCGCGCAAGTCTTGAACAGTTGTGCGCCACTGGCTGTTAACTATCGATCATCAAAGAGCGCCGCGAACAGGTCGCTTTATATTGTTTTCACGTCTGGTTCAACCGGCGAACCTAAAGTGATTAGTGCTAATGAACAGGCCACTTTGAATCGATTGCAATGGGGATGGCGACAGATGCCGTTAACCGCAGATGACCGAGGGGCTCTAAAAACAGCTGCCGGTTTTGTCGATTCTATTCAGGAGACTTTAGGACCTTTGTTGCAGGGCTGTCCCCTGGTCACCATCAGCTATCTAGATCAGCTGCAACCCGAACGAATGCTCGCACAATTTGCAGTTCATCGCATTACCTGTTTACTGATGGTGCCCTCGCTAATGGAAAATTTATTGCACTGGTGTGAGCAAGCTCCCGAACGCTATATATCGTTGCTACCACTAAACTGGTTGACGCTTAGTGGTGAAAGCTTGAATCCGGCACTGGCTCGGCTATTGCAGCAACGCCTGCCAAATACTTGTATTAGCAACTTGTATGGTAGTGCTGAAGTCGGTGCGGATGTGCTCAGTTATCGACTGCCATCTGCGACTACATCTCCTACTTTAGCAAAAGATAAAATACCGCTGGGTCTACCGCTGGACAACTGTAGTGTTGAGCTCCGAGATAGCTGGGGTGGCTTGACGCCGCTGGGTGGGAAAGGTGAATTGGTTATCACCGGCTTGCAGGTAGTCTCAGGGTATCTGCGCAATCCTGGTCACCCGCAGTTCAGTCAGCAGGACGATACATTTTATTTTCACAGCCGCGATTTGGCCCGGTTGGATGTCAATAGCCAGTTCTGTTTCTTAGGCCGGGTTGATAATACGGTAAAAATTCGCGGTCAGCGTCTGGCTTTAGGTGACGTCAAGCAAGCGCTGCTTAACTGTGATGGTGTGGTGGCAGCATCTACACAGTTGCTGGATGGGTCGGTCCTAGGAGTGCAGGTAGTGCTACAGGCGGGTAGCAAATTGGTGGRGGKGCAACGGGAATTGCGGCAGCAGCTACCTAGCTGGATGGTGCCATCACGCTGGTTGCAGAGCGATCAATTGCCGCTGCTGAGCAGTGGAAAAATTAACCAACGTCAGGTATGCCAACTACTTCAACATAGTCCTGAAATCGAGTTGAAAGACTGCCAGCAGTGGACGCCTACGGAACAGCAATTGGCTATTCTCTGGCAACAGTTGACCGAGCAGTCCGTACAGCATCACCAGCAAAGCTTTTTTGATACAGGCGGGCACTCTCTGCTGTTGACTCGATTGTTGCACAGTATTAATCGAGAGTTTCAGTTGTCGATAGATATATCCAGCCTCTACAACAGTCTCGAACTGGCCAGTATGTCTAGCCTAATAGATGTCTTAAAAGGCACTGAGTTGGCTAGCTACAGCATTGAAGAAGAAGGTGTCCTGTAATGAAAAAAGCCCAACAATTACTGCTTTCCCTACATAAAAGTGGTGTTCAGCTTTACCTAAACGAACAGCAGCAACTTGCTTTTAGGTCAAACCGTATCCTAAAAACTGAAGAAAAAACTGAGATTCGAGCTTGTCGAGATCCACTGATCGCATTGCTAGCCTCGGCCCGTGCAGAGCATTCTCATAGTGCTGAAGTAACGGCGAAGGCAACTAAGCCAACCTTGTCCTGTAACCAGCAGAGCCTCTGTTTTATCTGCCAGGATGAAACCCTTAATCTGAGTTATCTAATTACCTTCGCACTGGCATTTAACCAAAAGCCTGATTTACAACGATTGCAATTAGCCTTACAGCGGTTGCAGGATGAACAGCCAGCACTGCGCAGTGGTTTTAGTCTACAGCAGGGGCAGTTTGAAATAGTCAGGGAGGCTCGAGTGGCACTGCCTTGGCAGCAACAGTCGCTGAGCTCATCACAAAATTTTGAAGATTGGTTAGATAATTTTGGCAACCGGGCGATCGGCATTGAACAGGCCCCGCTGTGGAGGCTTTGTCTGGTAGAGCAGGGGGGGCAAAGTTGGTTAGCGGTGAAAGTACATCACTTAATTTGGGACGGCTGGAGCTCCGATCTATTTCGGCGTTTACTGCAGGAAAGTTGGCAGCAGGTGGGTGAATTAAACAGCTCAATCCATGAACAGTTAGGTCTAGACTGGTTTTCTAAGTTGCAACGGGAAAAATCCGCCAATGATGGCTGGCAGCAAGGATTGGCGTACTGGCAGAAGAAGCTGCGCGATGCACCACTACAGGCGTGCTGGACAGAGCGAATAACAGGTCAGGGAGCGGGTCCGACAGCACATTGCAGTTGCCAGTTGGAGCCCTTAGCAGGAAATCTTAATGAGCGTTATCTGCAGTTGCTAGCGGCCTGGTTGCTGGCACAGGCGTGGTGTTTTGCCGAGGACAGCTTAGTTTGTGGTGTACCGGTGGCCAATCGCCACCACCATGCCTGTCTTGAGCAAGCGCTGGGTTACTTTAATAACACCATTCCGATCGTTGCAACTGATTTACTATCCAGTACACCGCAGATGTTATTAGCGCAGCTAACAGAGCAGTGGCAACAGAGCCTAGCGATGCAGGATGTGCCATTCGATCGTATTGTCAGCGCTTGTCTGCGCAGTCGAAGTGATGGTATCAACCCGGTGTTCCAGACCTTTTTTGCCTATCAAGGTTTTGATTGGAAACAGCAGCACGGGCATGCACTGTCACACAGGCTGGTAACAGTGCCATCACCACTGGCGAAATTTCCACTGGTGATGCAGGTTGCGGAGCTGGATCAGGGGCTAACCGCCACCATCGAATATGACATTAACCTGTTTAGTGCAACCGAGATAGAGCAGCTGTTGCAGGGTTGGCAGCAGTGGTTAGAGCGTCTTTCCTCACCGTTGCTAATGCCGCTTGAGACTATTATACAGCCAGAGGCGACGTGTACTGCGGCCTTGATTAAAGGCGAAACACTGCAGCTTGCAAATAATTTGCCGACCTCACTGCCAGATGCGCTACGCCGTACCGCAGCGCAGAGTCCGCAGCGCGGCCTGCGCTTTATTGAAGCGGACGGGATTGAATCTTGGCTTAGCTATGCTCAGCTGTATCGAGATGCGAGTGCTGCTGCGGCGGGTTTTCAATTGGGATCTGTGTGGTCGGAGTCCGGGCGGCCAGTCATTGTGCTTAGCGATCAGTTAGAGAGCTATATTAAAAACTTTTGGGCGGTGATGTTAGCGGGAGGAATTCCGGTGACCATCGCCGCTGCCGATAGTTATAGCGAGGCGCGTAACGGTGAGCGATTGTTGAGCGTTTGGCAGCACTTAAAGCAGCCGGTGGTGGTCTGTGATGCTCAGTGCGCTGCAAAACTGCAGCCGTTGTTGCAGGCCTGGCCGGAGATGTCAGTGCAAGTTCCTCAGGCTAATACAGCAGAGTTGCAGCCAGTGTTACGTGGCGGTGATCAGCTGGCTATTTTACAGCTTTCATCAGGTTCCACTGGCACGCCAAAATGCATCCAACAGAGCCATCAGGCCATTATCCAATACAGCTCTCTGTGCGCTCACAGTCGCGGCTATCGCGGCGATCAAATCTCTCTAAATTGGCTGAGCTTTGACCACGTCGGCGGATTGCTATTTACCCACTTGCGCGATGTGTGTCTAGCTCGAGAGCAGATCCATCTAGCGACCCGCTGGGTACTTGAGGACCCTCTGCGCTGGCCGTTAACCATGGCTAAATACGGCGTCACCCATAGTTGGAGTCCCAATTTCGGCTACAAACTGATAGCCAGTGTCGCCCGTCAACAACCGGAGCGCAAGGCTGATCTATCATCGGTAGTGGAGTTGATCAACGGTGGTGAAATGGTGGTTGCTGACACGCTGCGTGATCTCAATGATGCTTTTGCTCACTGGCAGTTGTCACCGCGGGCGATGACTCCGGCATTTGGCATGGCGGAGTGTTGTACCGTTATTGCCGGCCGCTCGGCGGTTGATCTAGAACAGAGTCTGCTAACCAGTGAGCAAATAACTTTGGGTGCCGAACAGAGCCAATTGGGGATGAGCCAGTTTGTATCACTGGGGCCGGTGATGGCAGAAACCGAGATTCGGATTGTTGATGATCAAGATCAATTGCTGAATGAATATCAGGTGGGTCGGTTCCAGATCCGCGGCTGTACAGTTACCAGCGGTTATTACGGTGCCGAGACGGCCACTGGCAAAGCGCTGCTGGAAGATGGCTGGTTTGATACGGGTGATCTGGCACTGTTGGCTAATGGCGAGTTGTACATGACCGGGCGAGGCGAGGAGATGATAGTGCTCAACGGCACTAATTTTTTCAGCCATGAATTGGAAGCATGTGTCGAGCAGATAGTGGGTGTGCGTGCGACTTGGGTGGCAGCGGTAGGCTACCAGCAGGGTGATAAGGAAGCGGCCGCCTTGTGTTATGTCGCTGAGACGGGGGTTGATATCGATGCCCTTAATCATCAAATTCGCCTGCAGTTGGCCTCGCGGATGCAGTTTTATCCGGAGCGAGTTGAAGCGCTACTTGAGGCGGATTTCCCAAAAACGGTCAGTGGCAAAATTCAGCGTCGCCAGTTAGTAGAGCTGTTGCTAGCCAGAGCGAAAGCTGATCAGCCAGTGGCCCTACGCCAGCTAGCATGGCAACCACTGGAAATGACGACAGCTTCTACGGGACGCTGGGGTGATTGGTGCAGCCCACAACAGTGGGCTGCCAGTGAGGGTTTAATTTTAGCGGTATGCGGCACCACAGACAGTGACCTTTTGCAACTGCGGGATACCTTGCTAGAGGGCCGCAAGCGCTGGCAGGGGCCGATATTGTTGTGCTGTGCAGAAGCGCAGATGATGCAATTACATGGCTGGACGCTGACCTTGGCTCAGGAGTACCTTGAGCTAACATTGAGCTTAGTGGTCTGTGATACACAGCAAGCGCGTGAATTTCCGATATTGAGCAGTGATGGATTATACCGTTGGCACGATCAATCATGGCAACAATTTGATGAGCAGTCTTTTCACCTGCCGATTATTCAAGAGCGGATCGTTCAATCTAGCGGTTATAGTTTGGTAACGGGTGCCACCGGTGGTATTGCCGGTGAATTGATTCCTTGGTTGTGTCAGCAGGGACAGACGCTGGTGTTGCTCAGCCGTGGTGCGGTAGACACTGATTTTCAGACACAATTAGCGCGAGATTGGCCCGGTCAGTGCCATTGGTTGTGCTGCGATTTTAGCCAGCTTGAAAATCTGCAGCAGGTCTGGAAAGAGTTACCTGAAAAGCTGCAGACTAGCGCACCTGAACAGATTTATCACTTGGCAGGTAATTTCAGCCGTGAAGCAGTGGCAACACTGGAGGTCGATGGTCTGGCGGCGGCGCGAGCAGGTAGAGTTCAAGCTGCGCGAGTGTTACAGGCGCTATTGCAAACGTTGTCTGGCAGTGGCGATAGCTGCTGGTTCCACTGCAGTTCATTAAATGGATGGCGTGGAGGGCCAGGTATGGCGGCCTATAATCAAGCTTGTGGCCAATTGCGTGATTTTGCTGCTGAACAGCGCCTGCAAGGATATAGCGCTTGGTGGTTTGGCTTCAGTGCCTGGCAGGATATTGGCATGAGCCGCAATAATGTTGATCCGCAACAACTGGCCGCCGCCGGTTTGCAGATGCTGCTACCGCAACAGGCACTAACAACTTTAGCGCAACTGCAACAACAACCCGCTGCCGATTATTTAATTGGTGCAGGTTCGCCGCCGCAGCAACGCAGTAGCGGTCGACGCTTACCGGAGCAATTACCAGCAGCACTGCAGGATGCTCTCTGCCTGTTGGTCAGCCATGTGCTCAATTTATCGGAGTGTGATCCAAAAGCCAACTTTTTTGACCTTGGCGGCTCGTCGCTGGAGCTCATTCAACTACAGCGGTTGATTCAGCAACGCCTACAACTCAATCTTGATATAACCACTGTGCTGCAATATCCCAGTGTAACGCGCCTATGTCGGTACTTGCAGGAACAGAAAGTTCCAGCGCCGCAAGCGCGTCGGGGCCGTCGTAGCACTCACCAGCGCCGCACTACGCGCACCAGGAATTAGACAATGAAGCAAATGATTTCAGACCTAGATGATGCTATGACACAGGCTGATCAGCTTACTGATATGCTCTTTAGTAAAGGAAAAAATCACGCTAGAGATCAGATCGATACGCTCTGTGATCTTTTTTTGAGCAGCGATGACAGCGTTGACAACGCTCCATCAATGGCCCATTTACAAAAGTTGTTCAGCGATATTGAAATGCCGCAACAGCCTTGGAAAATAAATGACTATCTTGGCTTGCTGGGCGAACAGGTGCTGCCGCATAGCTCTCACCTGACCGCGCCGACCTATATCGGTCACATGACATCGCCGTTGCCGGGTTTTATACGCCAACTGTCGAAGCTGGTGATGGTGATGAACCAGAATATGATGAAGATGGAGTCTTGTCGGGGGCTCAGTTTCTTGGAGCGCCAAGTGTTGGCCATGCTGCACCAGTCGCTATTTCGTCGGGACGATGACTTTTATCAGCAGGTAGTACAGCATCGATCACTGAATTTGGGCTGTTTTACCAGTGGTGGCACTATCGCTAATATCACTGCCATGTGGGTTGCTCTGCGCCGTTGGAAACAGCGCCATGAAGGGACTCAACAGGCAGACGCATGCCGAGAGGCTCCTTCTCGTGGCGTTATTATTGGCTCACAGTTGCTGCATTACTCTTTTGATAAGGCCGCTGACTTGATTGGTCTGCGACTGATTCGCTTGCCTGTTACCGACCAATATCAGCTATCACTGTCGGAATTGGACGCTGCGCTTAAAGCTTGCGATGCCGAGGGGGAGCCGATAATAGCGCTGGTTGGGATTGCAGGCACCACTGATTTTGGCAGTGTCGATCCTTTGCATGACTTGGCTAATATTGCTCGTGAACGTGACATTTTCTTCCATGTGGATGCTGCATGGGGCGGGCCGATGGTGCTGTGCGGTACCGGTCGAGCACTACTGGACGGTATAGAAAAAGCTGATTCGATTACCATTGATGGCCATAAACAGCTAATGACCCCGATGGGTTGCGGCATTCTACTGACAGCACATCCCGAAGCGCTGCAGATGATTCGCCAGCACGCCCCCTATGCGATTCGGGAAACATCGTTGGATCAAGGACGCTTTACCCTTGAGGGGAGTCGCCCGGCGATGGCGCTCTATATTCACGCCGCCTTTCATCTGCTAGGGCGCGATGGCTACAGTTTATTGATGGAAGCCAGTCTTGCCCGCACTCAGGTTATGGCCGCGATGCTCAGAGAGCATGCAGAGTTTGAACTGGTACACCAGCCGCGTATGAACTTGCTGGTCTTTCGTTATCTGCCAGCCAGTATGCAGGGTCGTACCTTGTCATCACAGGACAACGACAACATCAGTGCATTTAACACTCAATTACAGAAACGCCAGCGTACTCAGGGTAGCAGTTTTGTTTCACGTACTTGCCGTAGCACTCGTCACTACGAGGGTCAGCCGTTAGTGCTGTTGCGGGCGGTACTATTAAATCCACTGACTCGCAAGCATCACCTACAGCAGGTAATAGACGATCTTCTTGGGCTGGGACTGGTACTTGAGACAGAGCTGTTCAGTGATAATACTGTGTTGGAGGTCTCCCATGGGTAGTAGCTTTGCCGCAGCGGATAATGCCATTGCCATTGTCGGTATGGCTGGGCGTTTTCCCGGTGCCGATAGTGTGGCAGCACTCTGGAAGTTGCTGCTCAATGGGGGTGAAGGTAGCCGGACCTTGACTGACGATGATATTACCAGTGCGTTGCACCAACCTTGGCTGCAGCATCCTGATTACGTGCGGCGCAGTGCCTGCATCAGTAAACCAGCCGAATTTGATGTTGATTTCTTTAAAAGTAATCTGGCGGATGCCCGTATGACCGACCCCCAACATCGTTGGTTTTTAACCTGTTGCTGGGAGGCGTTGGAGCAGGCCGGCTATCCACAGCCGGAGCGGGAGGGATTGCGTACTGGGGTATTTGGTGGCTGTTCGATGGGTACTTATATGATTAATAATATCATCAATAATCCAAACTACGCCGATCGTGATCCGTTGATGATTATGATGACCAATGAAAAGGATTTTCTCTGTTCGCGGGTAGCTTACCAATTAGATTTGAAAGGCCCAGCGATTACGGTACAAACGGCCTGTTCCACCTCGTTGGTGGCGATCCATCAGGCTTGTCAGTCACTGCTGTCAGGGGAGTGTGATATGGCATTGGCTGGAGGGGCGGCGGTGAATGCCTACGGTGAAACTGGTTATCTATATACTCCTAACGGAATTCGCTCGCCGGATGGTCACTGTCGGCCTTTTGACTCCCGTGCCCAGGGCACTATTTTCGGCGATGGCGTAGCAGTGGTTGTGTTGAAACGTTTGCAGGACGCCCTGCAAGACCGTGATCATATTGTCGCTCTTATTGCGGCCACTGCGGTGAATAGTGACGGGGCTGATAAACTTGGTTTTACGGCGCCGAGTGTCAGTGGCCAGCAAGCTGTAATTACTGAAGCGTTAGATGTTGCAGGACTGCAAGCAGAGCAGCTCAGCTTTGTTGAAACCCATGGTACTGGAACGGAGTTAGGAGATGCCATCGAAGTGCGAGCGCTGACTCAGGCATTCGATAGCCCGTTACGTCAGCACTGCCTGCTGGGATCGGTAAAATCCAATGTGGGGCATTTAGATGCTGCTAGTGGTGTTACGGGGTTGATTAAAGCGGCGTTGTCGGTTTATCACCGGCGCTTTCCCGGCACCTGCCATTTTGAAACCCCCAATCCTGAACTGTCGCTAGAACAAACACCGTTTTATCTCAGCGCCAAATCGGTGGCACTTGAACGGCCTCTACTGGTCGGTGGCGTCAGCTCTTTTGGCGTAGGTGGTACAAATGCTCACGCAATAGTGACGGCACTGGAAAGAGGGCTTTAGGTATGGATAAATCAAAAAATCATTCAACCCAGACTGCAGTGCACAGTAGCGCACAAGACTGTCAGCTACTGTGTTGGAGTGCTGCCAGTGCCTCTCAATTGCAGCAGACTGTAGCGGCTTTTGTCGAAAATCAGCCTCAGCAGTGCTTCGCTCTGGACGATATAGCTTTCACCCTACAGCAAGGGCGGCGGGCGTTATCAGTACGCTATACGCAGGTACAGCAGGCGGCAGTTTCGATGACACTGATCTCCGAAAAAATCATGCCAGTAACTGCCGGCACACCGCAGTTAGTATGGGTCTTTGCCGGTCAAGGTACGCAATTTTCCGGTATGTTGACTGGGTTGTATCAATCAATTGATGAAGTGCGTGAGGTGGTTGATCACTGTTGTGAAATCTTGCGACGTTTTAGTGATGTAGATCTATTGCCCTTATTGTTGGTTGCTAGCGAGGAACACGATCAGCAGTTGCATAACACCTCTTTGGCACAACCAGCGCTGTTTATTCAGGCGGTGGCACAGGTCACTTTGTGGCGACAACTGGGGTTGCAACCGGTAATCAGTTTTGGTCATAGCCTCGGTGAATATTGTGCTGCCTGGCAGGCGGGTGTCTGGTCACTGGAGGTTGTATTGGAGCTGGTTTGCCGTCGGGGTCAATTAATGGCTTCAGCAGCAGCCGGAGCTATGCTGGCCTGTCGCTGTGATGAAAACACCTTGCAGAAGTTGCCGGCATCAGTGCAGGATCTCTTTGATATAGCCGCCTTTAATGGCCGGCAGCGGACGGTGCTCAGTGTTGTTCTAGGAGATTTGGCGATGCTCAGTGAGGCGCTGATGCAGGCTGATATACCTTTTCGTCGTCTGGATACTTCCCATGCTTTCCACAGTCGGATGATGGAGCCGTTGCTGGCTGATTTTTATCAGTTACTAAAGAAATCTGCGCCACAGCGTCCGCAACAATTGTGGTTATCTAATTTAACTGGCCAGCCGATCACCGCAGACCAAGCCACTAACCCTGATTACTGGTGTCAGCATCTTCGTCAGCCAGTGCAGTTCAGCCGCTGTGCACAGACGACTTTGCAACTATACCCTAAAGCGTTATTCCTGGAGATTGGTCCAGGTCAAAATATGATCGCTTTGCTCGCGGAAGAGAGCGCACCATTGTTCGCCAGTGCTCGTGGTCGTCACAGTAACCAGCATTATATAGATTGGTTGGATACTGTTGGCCAATTATGGCAGCAGGGTATTGATATTGATTGGCAAGGGTTTGTCTTTCAGCAGCACGCTGGTCGAGTTCCACTGCCCGGTACCGCTCTGAACCCCGTGTATTGTTGGGCTGATGTTGCCGATACTTGTCGTCGCAATGCAGAGGTTTCTGCGGATCAAAAAATTAGATCGGTGACCAGTGCAGCACCAGTACGGCAACGGCTTGAACAAGTTTGGTGCCGGGTGCTCGGCGTCGCACAGGTTGCTGAGCATGACAGCTTCTTTTCGCTGGGCGGTAACTCTATCCACTTGCTGGAGATGACCCGGCTTGCGGCCGGTCAGGAACTGAAATTTAGTGTGGCGCAAGCTTACGAGTATCCACAGTTTGACCAGCTCTGTGCGTTTCTTGAACGACAGGGTGACGCCGATGCTGTGGATGATCTTATCTCAGATGCAGCACCCGCACCATTTAGTCTATGTGCACTAGACGACAGTCATTTTGAGCGTATTTTGCAGCAGGTTTGCCTACAGGTCACACTCGCTGATGCTCCATATGCTAATACCCCGCAGTCAGAAGGAGATTGCCATGCAAAAATTTGAGAGGTTGGTTGATGATATTGCGCCACTGTCTGCCATGCAGGCCGGGATGCTGGCGCAGTGTCAGCGTCAATCAGAGCTGCCGCTCTATATCGAGCAGATGGTGGTTCAACTAGATGGCCAGTTGAAGGTTGATGCTTGGCAGCACGCTTGGCAGCAGTTACATGACGCGCATCCGGCGCTGCGTACTTCCATTCATAATCAAGGATTGCCTGAACCACACCAGGTGGTCTGGCGGACTCAGTACTGCCCACTTCCCTTTATTTACCACGACTGGCAACAGAGTCCGGTGCAGACATTTGAGCAACTGGCCGGTGAGCGCCGTGATAACGGCTTTGATATGAATCGGCCAGGTCTCTATCAAATTGATCTTATTCAGCTCGCTGCTGATCAATATATTCAGATCATTACGATCAGTCATCTAATTATTGATGGGTGATCATTCGGGGTGCTTTCATCAGAGTTGGCACAGTGTTATTTCGCTTGCCTGCAGGGGACTCCAGTGGTATTACCTCCAGCGCCAGGTATTAGTCATTGGTTACACTGGCAAAAAAAGCAGGATCAGCAAGGTCTTTCAAAATTCTGGCGCGATGCGCTCGATGGCGCTTCGCCCGGTCCTGCCCCCGCGACAGAGTGGGAAATAAGAGGGTCGTCAGAAGAGCGGGTGCAAACACTGCACTGGACTACTTTGCAGCAGGCGCAGTTGGAAACCGGCTGTCGTCGTCTGGAAATTACCCACAATAGCTGCTTTCAAGCGGCCTGCGCACTGGTGCTGGCGCGCTGGTCACAGCAGGATGATGTGATATTGGGAACGACTCAAGCCAGTCGTCCGCCAGATCTTGCAGGAAGTACACGTATTCTGGGACCGTTACTTAATACTTTGCCACTACGCTGGCGTTTTGACTGGCAGCAGAGCAGTGAAGACTTTATGCGCGCTTATCATCAACGGCTTGCCGAAACCCTGCAACAGGGGGGGCTACCACTGGCAGAAATTTTACAACATTGTGACTGGCCGGCCAGCACCCTTCCGTTTGAGGTGTTGACTGTGTTTCAGAATAGCGCTTCAGCAATCACTGCACCGACTGATGTTTCTGCGCAAGAGCCGCCGTTGCAGGCAACTTTGTTACAAGTAGAGGAATCCGTAGGTTATCCCATGGCAATCTACTGCATACCTGCAGGCGAGATGGCTGTAGAAAATGTGTCGTCTGCAGACAAAGGTGATAATACGCTGAGTCTACAACTGCGGTTTGCTGGCAATCGTTGGAGTGACCGTCTGATGCAAGCGTTGCTGGACAGTATTCGCCATATTATGTTGCAGTTGATTAGCGTTGATCTGCCGTTGGCGCGGCTGGCCACTACACCACAGCCTCTGGTGCTAGGTGGTCAACCTGCCTACGTGTTGACAGGAGGTTTGGCGGGTCTACTTCAACAGTTGGCAGAGCACCAACCTGACGCTGAAGCCTTGTGTTGTCAAGGTCAGCCCGCGATCAGCTATGCAGAACTTTGGCAACAGGTCACGCAGTTGGCGACACAGTTGCAGGTGCGGGGAATTAGTGACGCTCAAGTGGTGGGCTGTCATATGCCAGCCAGCCCGGCCGCTTTTACTTCGCTGCTAGCGGTGATGATCAGCGGAGGTTGTTTTCTGGCGCTGGACCCTAGCTACCCACAGGCGCGTTTGCAGGCAATGTTAGTCGACAGTGGTTGCACTTTGTTGCTCAGTGATGATCTGGCAGGGAGCGCGACATTGGCACAAGATCGGCAACTTTTACACTGGCATGCTCCGACAGAGCTATCATCTGTAGCGGTGCCTTCATGGCCGCTACTGGGTGCTGATCACCCAGCCTATATGATATACACCTCTGGTACGACCGGTCAGCCTAAAGCCTCCATCAATACCCACGGTGGACTGGGAAATTTGCTGGGCAACTGCCAGCAGTGGTTAGATACGCTATCAGTACCGCCACGGATTTTCCAGTTTGCCGCCATGAATTTTGATGCATCCATATTGGAGCTTGGTCTGATGCTAGCAAGTGGCGGCGCACTGTATTTTTCTACGACTGACTGTCGTCAACGATCAGACTTGCTGGAAGGTGCGTTAGCCGAAAGTAAAGCCGGGCTAGTAATGCTTCCACCGGTACTGCTCCCTAAGTTGGAACCCGCTCAGCTGCCTGACCTTCATACGGTGATGACAGGAGGCGATCGTTGTCCGGTTAGTGAGGCCCAGCGCTGGAGTGCAACAAAACGGTTCTACAATCTATATGGTCCCTCGGAAGCGTCAGTGTTTTGTGTCGCCAATAAGGTTCACGATAGTCAGCGGCCGGACAGTTTAGGCAGGGTGATTGATGGCTGCGAGGCACTGCTGATGGACTCCTGTGGTCAGCCTCTTCCCGTGGGGGTGCCCGGTGAACTCTGGCTGAGTGGCGCTGTGGTCAGTCGTGGTTATCATAATCGTGATGCGCTGACAGCTAGTAGTTTTGTATCGTTTGACAGACAGCGTTTCTACCGTAGTGGGGATTGCTGTGTCAGCGATAGTGAGGGCTATCTGCGTATTCTTGGACGATTGGATCGCCAGGTGAAAATTCGTGGGGTACGAATTGAACTTGGTGATGTTGAGGAGCTGCTGCGTCATTGTAATGGTGTTAGCGATGCAGTGGTATTGGTACGTAAACATGATGATCAAGTGACCGGACTAGAGGCTTGTGTCACCTTAGCGAAAGGTTATTCTCTAAGTGCTGCGGCGCTGCAGCAACAGTTACGCAAGCGTCTGCCTAGTGCCGCCATACCCGGCAGAATTCTATTATTGACGAGTTGGCCAATGACCACCAATGGCAAGGTTGACCACCAACAATTGGAACAACAATTGGCCACTATTGACGCCAGTTATGACGATGATAGCGAATTGCTACTCAGCCCGCTGGCCCGTACTTTGGCACAGCAACTGTCGGAACTACTGCAACAATCGGTTAAGCGGCTGGATGTCAGTTTCTTTGAACTCGGTGGTAGTTCGTTACAGGTCGCACAATTTTTGGCCTGGCTCGAGCAGCATTATGGCCTTGAGTTGCCTTTGGATTTGTTCTATCAACTGGATTCTATGCAAACCTTGGTCGACTGGATGGAACAGCACCCAAACTTTGATGCAGAAGCCCTGCAGGCACTGATTCCCGTGATGGACTTGGCTGCGCAAGCTCATTTAGAAGAGGACGTTATACCGGTTTTGACGGGGACTAAAGAACAAAGTGCAGAGGATTGGTTACTGACCGGGGCAACCGGTTTTGTCGGTGCGCACTTGTGTCACCAAATTCTGCAAGAACACAGGGGAGTGCTATTTTGTTTGGTGCGGGCAGACTCAGTCACTCAAGGTATGGTGCGACTACGTCAAAAGTTGCAGTCTCTGTCATTGTGGCAACCGGACTATGAACAGCGTATAGAGGTACTTTGTGGGGACCTGACTAAGCCTCGTTTGGGGTTGAGCGAAGAGTGTTGGCAGCAGCTGTCGCAACAACTGTGTCACATCGTTCACTGCGGTGCTCAGGTCAACTTCTCCAGTAGTTACGGACTGATGAAAGCGGCCAACGTAGAAGCGACTCATAGTTTGCTGGCACTGACCGCTGCCATAGCTGGTTGCAGTTTAGACTTCATCTCTACGATGAGTGTGATGGCAGCCTTGTCGCAATCACCGGATAGCGTGGATTCGGCCGAGCTGTTAGCGCTGGATAATTGGCCTGCGCTGGCCGGTGGATACAATCAAAGCAAATGGGTGGCCGAGCAACTCTGTCTACAAGCCCGCCAGCGCGGTATGGATGTCTCTATCTACCGGTTGGCGAGTGTGACTGGTGACTTAGATACCGGTGTCTGCAACTATCAGGATATTATCTGGCGGGTTGCGGATGCCTGCCGCATTCTGAAATCCTGGCCAGATGCAGCGGCTACTGCCGATCTTACGCCGGCGAATGAAGTGGCGCGGATCGTGGTGAAATTACGCACAAATGTTGCGCTTTCGCAACGGCGTCCAGCGATACTTTTGCTGACCAACCCGGCCTCTGAGTGTTGGAGCAAATTGTACGCTGCTGTCAGTGCTGAGCAAGGTGGTTGGCAGCCGCTCAGTGTGGCGAATTGGCGATTGCAGTTGGTTGAATGGTTACAACAACATCCGGATACTTCGCTAGCTGCACTGTTGCCGTTTATCAGTGCTAATGCACAGCAACAGATAGCAGCACCGTGGCACTGTCAGCTCACTCATCAACAACTTTCAAAGCACCAGCTTGGCTTTTCAGCGGTAACACCGAAGATGCTGGCACTATATATCGCCGCGATGCCCGCAATGCCGGCATGTGGCTTCGAGGAGACTAAATAATGAAAAATAATGCATCTACCAGCCTGCAATGGTTATTGCAGGTAAGTGGACGTCAACAGCGCATGATTTGGATCGCCATTAGTCTTGCACTGTTGCAGGTGTTGGTAACACTGGTCGCTCCGGTGATTATTTTTTTGGTGATCGACGGGCTATTGGATAACAGCCTTAAGTACGATGACGCCATGCTGTATACAGGCGTCGTGATTACAGCCATTGCATTGCGCTACCTATGTTTGTTTAGCGCTGCATTTTACGCTCATAAAGCGGCGTTCATCTTGATTGGTGAGATCAAAATTCAGTTGTTGGAAAAAATCATCCGGCTGCCAATGTCATTTATAGATCAGCACCGTAGTGCTGATATTCGTCAAATTATCCATGACGATGTAGATCGTATTGAGTTGTTCGTGGCGCACCATATTGTCGATTTTGTCAGTGCGCTGTTTACGCCTCTGGCAACGTTCGTGCTATTGCTATGGCTGGATTGGCAGTTAGCATTAGTGGCACTAATTCCGTTGCCACTGGCGCTCTTGATGCAGGGCGCTCTGTTTCGCGGTTATGCCGAAAAGATGCAGCTGTTCCTGTCAGTTCAGACTGAACTAAACCGTCAGGTAGCACAGTTTATTCGCGGCGTAGCAGCCCTGCGGATGTTTACTGGCCAGGGAAGTGGTATGTCGGTGTTGAAGGAGAGTATCGTCGGTTATGATCAGATGTTACGGGGCTGGGTTCGCGATGGTAGTTGGCCCTTTGCACTACTGAAAGTATCACTGGATGGCAGCTTAGTGATACTGCTACCTGTTGCGGCCTGGATGGTGATGGATGCTGAACTGTCCATCAGTTTGTTTGTGCTCTTTATGATGCTGGGATTAGGTTTGACCGAGCCATTTTATAATATGTTACTGCTCGGCGCTTCATTGAATCAGATTTTGGGCGGAGTGGATCGTATTCGGTTGATTGAACAGGCTGAAGTCGCCTCTTGTGGAAATAGGGTCTGGCCTGAAAAGGCACCGAAAGTGCAATTGGATAAAGTGACATTCAGCTATCCGGGGCGTTCAGAACCGGCGTTGCTAGGGCTGTCAATAACGCTTCTGGCCGGTGAGAAAGTGGCGGTGGTAGGAGCTTCTGGCTCGGGTAAAAGTACACTGCTACATTTGCTGGCTGGGTTTTATCGACAACAAGAAGGTCTGATTAGGATCGCTGGGGAGCCATTGGAAAGTTATTCTGAAACTCAGTTGTACAGTAATATCGGTGTTGTTCTGCAGCATAATCATATCTTTAACGATACGGTACGCAACAATATAGGCATGGGTGTCGAGGTGTCAGATGAACAGATATGGCAGGTACTTAAACTCTGTGAAGCAGACGATTTTATCCGGCATGGCCCAGGGCAACTCGACGAAGTACTAGGTGGTCACAGTGCTCGCCTCAGTGGCGGAGAGCAGCAGCGGCTGGCCATGGCGCGGGCATTGCTGTGCCCGGCCAACCTCTACCTGTTTGATGAAGCGACCAGTTTTTTTGACCCGTTGATTGAACAGCGTCTGATTAATCGGTTATTTGAGTTCTGTGCTGACAGCGGTTTTATCTTCGTCACACACCGCTTGCCGCTGGCTCGTCAGGCGGATCGAATTATCGTTATGCACAATGGTCAAGTGGTTGGTTTTGACAGCCATAAAAACCTGCTGGACAACTGTGATCGCTATCAGACGCTAATTTCTCTGGATCCGTCCACCAAGCTAGTTAAGTCAGAGGAGTATAACTATGTTTAATACCATTCAATCGCTACCGGTAGTCGATGCCAGCCAATTTCGTCGCAGTATTGTGTTATCAATCACCGAGGGAGTGCTGACCGCATTGCCTTATGGGTTGTTTTTATATGTTGTGCAGTTGCTGATGTCGGAGGCTGTGTTGATGGACATTGTTTGGGTAGCGATCGCTATCTTTATAATATTGTCAGCGCGTGTATTAGCGACCCGTGAAGCGGTGTTGCACACCGGGTTTATGACCAGCGTCGCCTGTGCTGGGTTAAGGGAGAGATTGGCGGGACACTTTATGAAAGTGCCGATGGGGTTTTTCCAACAGCATGATGCTGGTCGGCTCGGTAACAGTATGAACCGTGACGTGGAACTTGCTGAAGGTATATTTTCACGACTTTTTTCGATGTTGTTTTCTACCGTGGCTTTACTGTTAACGGTTAGTTTTATTCTGTTTATATACGATTGGCGACTGGCGTTGGCGCTGCTGGCAGGAGTGCCATTGGCGGCGCTGGTTCAGTGGAGGGTGCAACGCTACGCTAATCGAATTTCGGGTCGTTGGATGGAGCAAGTCAGTGATACTAACGGCGCTATTATGGATTGGGTGCAGGGATTGCGAGAGCATCGTCTGGCCGGTAATGGTGAGCGTCAGCTGGCAGGTTTACGTGAACGGATTGAAAAAACGCAGCGTCTGAGCCTACAGCATGAAGCCCGGGTTGGGCTTGTACCGGTGATTTTCATGTTGTTGTCTGAGTCTGGTTTTGCATTTTTTCTACTGGTTGGCGTACATCTGTACTTCAGTGGTGATGTGGAACTGGCGGTATTTCTTACCTTTTTGATTGCCGCTGCTAGAATTTATAGAGGGTTATCGCAAATTGCCATGACCATCGCGGAGTCTCGATTTATGGAACAGGCCGCTCTGCGGTTATTACAGCTATTGCGTTCAGAAACTCTTAATAGCGGTAATGCAGTGATTAATGGCTCGGCTGAAGTAAAAGTGGTTGATGTCAGTTTTAGCTATCCCCGTATGAATGCCGTAGCTGCGGAACAAGATGATCTGAAAGGGATTAATTTCAGTGCCCGACCAGGTACGTTGACAGCGATTGTGGGGCCGTCTGGTTCTGGAAAAACCACCCTGATTAATTTGCTAGCGCGCTTTTGGGTGCCAGGCAATGGGCAGATTCTCTTTGATGATCAGGATATTATGGCCTTTGATGATCAGAGCCTTTATCAGCATTTGGCATTAGTCAGTCAGCATACTTTCTTGATGGACGACAGCATTTTATCTAACCTATTAATGGCAAGGCCTGGCATTACCGAAGCTGATGTGATTGTCGCGTGTCAGAAAGCCTGTTGCCATAATTTTATCGAGCAGTTGCCACAGGGGTATAATACTCAAATTGGGGAGATGGGCGGAGCGTTGTCAGGTGGCGAACGTCAGCGGCTGTCTCTAGCGCGTGCTTTGCTGGTGGATGCAAAGGTGATTTTGTTAGATGAGATCAGTTCCGCGCTGGATGTGGAGAACGAGCACAATATTCTGAAAATGCTGCATAAATTGAAGCGGGGACGAACATTGATCATGATTGCCCATCAAGAGACAATGGTTGAGGGTGCTGATCAAGTGCTTTTCCTACAAAACGGCAGGCAGTCTGGTTGTGCTAATCACCAAAAACTGCTGTCGGAGAGTGCCGATTATCGAAAACACTGGTTGAAGTCCTAGTTACTATGTTGCAGGGGCCTTAGTTATTTATTTACTTAAAGGGGAGGTGGTTGCGTTTATAGGCGAGCGGCGTGTTGTGATAAGTTTTCCGGAATAGACGGGAAAAATAACCGACATGCTTGAAACCTACACTTAGCGCAACTTCCTGGATAGATAACTCTCCTTTTATCAGTAATTCGGAAGCTCGCTGCATCCGTTTTTCATTCAGATAACCATACACAGTATTATTACTCAAGTTTCGGAGTTCATTTCATTAGCTCAAATG
>ASZJ01000019.1 GCA_000416275.1 Osedax symbiont Rs1 | reverse complement strand
TTGAGTTATTAAACAATATCTTGAATAGTTTTTTCAATTTATTGTCGTTTATACCAACTGCACGGGCTAACTCAAGGAGTGAGGGCGGTGACATCATCTTGCCTTCGATTATCTCTGCAGCATGCATAATGCAGAGTAGGTCGTGAGCTTTTATGCCTGGATCAATGGCAGCTTTAACTCGATAGGAGTGATATAGCAGTGCCAGAACTTCTATTATCTTGCCATTAATATAAAACTGTTGAGCAGCATCCGTTAGGTTTGCCTCATATATTTGTAGTATGTTCTGAGTCAGTTCAGGAGTAACCGGGACACTCCAGAGACAGTCGTGCGTGACTACGTATGGATTATCATCGGTGTTATTTTCTTGTTTCTGAATAGGGAAGTCATGAGTATTACTACCCAACTGTGACATCAGTGCGGGAGAGATAGAAAAGTTTAACATTTTAACTTGCCCTGCCGGGTAGGAAAATGTGCAGTGTGTATCACCAATGATAAAAATCAACGCACTACCCTTGCGGATAACATGGTTATTAGAGCTATTTTCGGTGCGTATGGTCAGCTGACCTTCTGTTACGACAATCGCTCCGTACATCTTCGTATGGTCGGACTCAAAAGTGACTGGAGATTTGAAAAATGTATCTGTGAACATTAGATCAACATCGGGACTCACCTTGACTAGGTAGTTTGACCCTTGACCAAGCTGATCTGGAATTTCGACAACTTGATCTGCGCAGGAGGAATAAGGTGATTTTGTCGGATAGCGGTTTTCAGAGTCGGTGTCTGCTGACTCGAGAGACAATTCATTGAAACATACATTAATACTTTCCATAATATCAGCCCGAGGGTTTACCTTTAACAATATTTAAATGATAATGATTATCATTTATTTTATTATGATTTGTTTTTAGTGTCAATAATTAAGCTGCTATTTAGTCGTAGTATCGGACATATCGGGGAAGGTAACACTTTAACGGCTTTCGCCAGAACATCAGTACGCCGACAGCTGCTGCCTTAATCACAAATTTCCCGGTACGTTAGGGGCGTGCGTGACTTATTCAGAGGTTTTTAGTATTCCCTGAATTAGTGACTTTGCTGCACCATATAGCGCAAACTATTAATTTTACAATTCAACTGTAAAATCAATAGCTTAAAACCATGTATTTACTTTAAATTCACGGGCTTAGGTTACATTATAAGAGAAAACTATGTTTGTCAAAAGAGTCAATAAAAATAATATTCATAGTATAAAAATAATTGAAGTAGATGAGTTTCGCCCCTTTATAAGTGATCTTCATTCCCTTACATTGTCAAATTTTACTAATGTTTACTTTATTATGTGTAACTATAATAGCAATCATTTCTGTAGTAGATCGTTTCAGATTTTTGGCTGCATAGAACCTCTGCTTATTTTTTCTGCCGTAAAAAAACGACGAGCAGAGTATCTTGCCGGTCGTGTTGTTTCCATGTTTGCATTAAAGCTGTCCGGACAAAATAACGTGCAAGTGATGATAGGAGAAGGTCGCAGCCCTGTCTGGCCTGAAGGAGTTCGTGGTTCTATTACCCATACCGATGATAGGGCGTGTGCCATTGTCGGTGTAAGTGATCAGTACCAATATATAGGCGTTGATTGTGAAAAAATTATCTCAGCTGAAACTGCCGTTGAGATTGTGCAGGTTATTCTGAATTCAACAGAGCGGCGACGAATCAATAAACGTACTGAAGAGTTTGCTTTTTTAGTAACGCTGGTGTTTTCAGCTAAAGAGGCTATTTTTAAGGCGTTATACCCACATGTAAAAAAATATTTTGATTTTTATGCCGTAGAGCTAATTCAGCTCTGCCTGAAGTCTGATTTTATTATATTTAAACTGCAAAAAAGTCTTA
The DNA here is from genome assembly GCA_000416275.1 of Osedax symbiont Rs1. Classification (GTDB taxonomy): domain Bacteria; phylum Pseudomonadota; class Gammaproteobacteria; order Pseudomonadales; family Balneatricaceae; genus Rs1. The sequence goes on along the minus strand of ASZJ01000019.1, from coordinate 468 downwards.
CTCCTTCTCTACAGAAAGGCATGAAATTTCAGCTATATTTTACTTTTGATCAAACCCATATTACGACTTGGCTTATCACCTAAATCAGTGATTTTACTGCACCACATAGTGCAAGCTCTTGATTATACAGAGGTTAGAAAAGTAGCCACTGGACCTATGGATCGATGCATTTATTTAGCGAATGCAGGACGCATATGAGCTTGCCGTTAAGATTGTTCAATTCCACTGTAAAACCAATATCTTACACTCTGTATTCACTTTAAAGTCACGGATTCAGGTTTAAATAAAATTGGCCTAGGGCGTAGCGCACTGGGCAAGATAAGGAGTGAATAATGCTATGCCTGATATAACTTCATTCATCTTTAACACCACCAATAATCTCAAGGCAACATCAGTTATCTATGCTGTTGCGCTGCAAACCTAGCTGCTGTCTCAATTTGGTATTGTGGTTTTTGCATATGTGGGAAA
>ASZJ01000018.1 GCA_000416275.1 Osedax symbiont Rs1 | reverse complement strand
TTGGCTAGAAATGCCAGGCATCATTTTTCCACGCCTGATTTTCACAGAATCATTAATAAGAAACGCGCTTAAATCTCCATGAAAGTTAGATTTAAGCACTTTCTTTGCGGTTAATAATTGTAATTTTCTCCAGTCGATATTTTCACGGTTGAGCAGGTCATAGAGAGCATCTTTTTTTGCTGCACTAAAGCTCAATAATGCATCGCGAGAGAACATCGCTACCGATTGAGTTTTAGCCAAACCCACAGCATAAGTAGATACACAATATCGCTCGCCGGCACGCCAGACCGTTTATGAGATTTGGCTTGAAGTGCAGGCTATTAAAGCCTAGTTGCTTCCAAGCAGGCTATGTTCGGGAAGCTTGTTGAAAGTTACTTATTTGTATTGGTCGCTGAGCTGTAAGTCTTATATCCTGAGCCTTTGGGTAATGTTTTACCTGATTAGCCCTGTGTCTCCGCCATAGCAAAAGATGCTTTTAATTTCTTCTCTGTGCTCTCTGTGCCCTCTGTGGTAAAACCAATCCTTTAAAGATTTTTTCACCACAGAGGGCACAGAAGCGCTGCGCTGCACAGAGGAAAAACAAAACACTAGCTGATTAGCACGGCGTCTTCACAGACTGGCCTAAAGTAAAAAATTTACAAATATGTGACTTGGCCATAATCTAAACCATTATTAAATGATAGAAACATATTACAACTTCTTAACTTGTTGAAATTAAATATTTTGTCAAATAGTCGCCAAGTTGAGCGGAGTATCATGGTCAATCAGGATGTTTTATATATTTGCACAACGAAAGCCGAAAGTTCCGTAGTTTATTGTTTTTATTGACTTATTGTCAGTGTGAAAATATTTTCAACAATCTATCCAAACATAGCCTCCAGGCAGAGTTAAATATATTGTCGATACTGAGGTTAGATTGCTCGAGAAAATCAGCAGTGAGTGATGGCAAAATACCCGTCTTTATGGCAGAATTTATTTGATGTCTCTTGTGGTGTTCTATTTTGTATAGACAGCAATCACTTTGCCACAAAGAAACGTCAACTTGTTTTATATCATGTGTTTAGTGCTGTTTTTAGGGTTTGTTTGAATCCCGAAACTTGAGTTGTGATCATGCTCCCGCCAGAGTTACTGTTTCGGTGTTGCTTGTGTAATTGCAGTCATTAAGCGCTTATACTGTTTTGTATGTTTTCTGTTCAGGTTGGCCTGAAATTGGCAATCAGATCAGCATCAATTTTTAGCGGATGCGTTAGTTCCTATTATTAAAGATATGTTAGATGAGTTAAGCTAGCTTTAGGTTTTTACAGTACTTGATAGCATTTTTGAAATATCTGTAACTGCGCGGCGTTAAATGTTTAATTTAGCTCACTTAGAGACCCCTGCATAATGTTGCGAGCGAAGGTAAGATAAGGCAAAATCTGGCGAGATAGCGGAGTCAGTGTGCCCCCTCACTTTGGGTATAGTATGCCCCTCTCTTTGGGTACAGTGTTCCCTTCTTTATGGGTATTACTGGTGTAATGAGCATATTGAGCCGATTTTTAACGCGGTATTGCCGAGCGCAGTTATCATACCCTCTGGGTGAATTATGCCGAGGTCTCACTTAATAAACTAAAAGGCTAACAGCCTAAAAATCATTGGATAAAACATGGCATTAGCTGATTCTCTTGTAGTACTGGATTTTGAAACGAGCGGGATGTCACCTGATTATGGCGATCGAGCCATTGAAATTGGAGCGGTACGTTTAGAAAAAGGGGTGGTTGTGGATGAGTTTCAAGCGCTGATGAATCCAGGCTTTAGAGTCAGTGGATTTATTGAGAGCTTTACCGGCATCAGCAATCAAATGCTGGCAAAAGCACCACCTTGTGAGCAAGTTATGCTGCAATTTGCTGACTTTCTTGGTGACACTAATTTGCTAGCCCACAATGCCAGTTTTGATAAGCGTTTCCTTGACAGTGAAATGAAGTTTATCAAACGCGCCTATCAAGGTCAGTTTTGCTGTTCAATGCTGGTCAGTCGCCGCGTATTTCAAGATGCACCGAACCATAAGCTCGGTACTTTGGTCAATTATGTTAACTTGCCGGTTGACGGGCAGTTTCACCGCGCACTTTATGATGCCCAGATGACGTCGGGTATTTGGCTTTCAATGTTGGAAAAAATTCGTACCGATTACGCTTGCCATGAGCTCAGCTTTGCCACAATGAGAAAGCTCAGCCGTGTTAGCAAAAAGAAAGTAGCAGGCTTTTTAGCTTCAATCTAGCTATTACCTAATTGATAATTTTTCTCGGATTAACTTGTCGGCCATAGAATAAAATTATTAATACCAACGAGTTAAACGAGTAGTTGAAGGTGAATTATCGTGAATTAATCGCTAAAATCCGACAGCTATCCCATTAGTTTTACAACCTCGATACTGAACTAGAAACTTATTGTAACTGTCGTTTTTTTGTTTTCCTCTGTGGTGAAAAAATCCTTAAAAAACTAGTTTTACCACAGAGGACACGGAGAAGGGATTTAAAGACTTAAATGAAAAGTTATAAGTGACGAGTTGTAGGTTAAAAATAGCAGCCTGAAATCAATCGATCATAACTAGAAAATACTGGTAAAAAAGAATAGGGGCGTAAGAATTGAATTCGCCATTCAGCACTTATTGTAACTATTGTTTGTTGTTTTTCCTCTGTGTAGCGCAGCGCCTCTGTGGCCTCTGGGTGAAAAAATCTTAAAAAGATTGGTCTTACCACAGAGAACAGACTCACGATTTCCGATTGACCATCATCTATTGCGCTTTTACGTAATCTAGCGCTGAAAACTGAGCTTGCTTTTTGAGTGACATTCATCAAAGCTCTGTAAATAAAACTATGGAAACCATCCTCTCAGTGTGATTTATCATCATTCATTTATCTGCAAAGTATCAGCTTAATGTTAAAAAAATAGCCATTGCGAAACGCGAATAAGACGGATCTTATCTAATTTTTTACTGCTTTTGTCTATTTATGTCTCTGTATTCAGACATTTTAAAACAATTTTGTTGCGATTTAAGAAATTTATGGCCAGTAAAAGCTGTGCCGTCTCGACTACTTTAGCTAAATTTTCAAAACATCTGTATATCAATGGTAGCAAGGCCTGCATCAAGTAATTCTGTAGTTGTTTTATCCCGATTTAGTCAATTGCTCCGGCTTCAATAGAGGGGGATTGTTAGCTTTTTCAGTAAGTTGGGGGAGGATTACTGTAAAGCACATCTTTATCCTCAACTAAATATAATATATGCTGAGACAGCTTGTCTATACAACTGTTTTATTGGCTGTAGATTCATGACAAACAGTATGAACAGGTAGTGAATTAAACTTTGATTGATAAGTAACCTATTAAACGGGCTGCAATTATAGTCGTTGCTGCGGCCTGCATATTTTTTGGAGGATATATGAAAAGAAGAACATTCCTTAAAAACACAGGGGTCGCCGCAATTGCTGGAGCCGGCGTATCAACTTTATCTGCACCCGCTATTGCCGGGAGCAAAATTAAATGGCGGATGGTCACTTCTTGGCCTAAAAATCTACCCGGTCCCGGGGTCGCAGCACAAACATTAGCAGATCGTATTACCGCATTATCGGGAGGGCGTATCGAAGTTAAGCTCTATTCCGCAGGTGAAATTGTTCCTGGACGCGGTGTTTTTGATGCGGTTTCAGAGGGCACAGCCGACCTCTATCATTCCGTTCCGGCCTATTGGGGTTCTAAATCTAAGGGCTTTTTACTGTTTGGCTCACAGCCGTTCGGTTTAACCGCCGATGAGCAGTTTGGCTGGATGGCTCACGGTGGTGGGCAGGCACTGTATGATGAACTGTATGCCAAATTTAACTTAAAGCCATTTCTATGTGGTAACTCTGGGCCACAGTGGGCTGGTTGGTTCCGCAAAGAAATTAACTCCGTTGAAGATTTAAAAGGGCTGCGTTTTCGTACTACCGGCCTGGCCTCTGAAATGTGTAGCAAAATGGGTATGGCCGTGCAGGCAATGGGTGGCAGAGCAATGTTTCAAGCGCTGCAAACCGGCACGCTAGATGCGGGAGAGTTTATCGGCCCGTGGACCGACAGTGCGTTAGGTTTCCATCAGATCGCCAAGTATTATTATTGGCCGGGTGTCGGTGAGCCGTCCTCTGCTGAAGAGTGCGTCGTCAATTCAAAATCTTATGCGGCACTTCCCGAGGATTTACAACAGGCGGTTGCCTATGCCTGTGAATCACTCTACAACCCAGTGTGGACCGAATATACCACTAATCATGCCAAGGCATTGAAGTTGCTGGTTGAAGAGAAAGGGGTGATTGTTAAAAAGCTTCCCGAAGACGTTATTCTCGCCATGGGCAATGCAGCCGGTGAAGTGATGGATGATCTACAGCAGCACGAGGATGAGTTAGTGCGCCGGATCACCGCCAGTTACTTGGCCTACCGTGATTCGATGCGTGAGTATAAAGGTTACGCGGACAATGGGCAGATGAACGCCCGAGCACTTGACTACGACTACGGAAGTTAAGGGCAGTGCTGCAGCTGGCTTTTAACAGCCGTGCTGCAGGCTGTTTAATATTGCTATCTCACCTTGCGCAGCGCGTGAGGAGCATATCGCTAAGGTATATTCATGCCCCTAAAATTTTCTAATTTCTGTGATTCCATTGACAGTATCAATCGTAATGTAGGTCTGAGTATCCGCTGGTTTGCACTGGTTATGGTACTAGTACAATTTTCGATAGTGATGATACGTTATTTGTTTGGTGTCAGTTACATCTTCCTAGGTGAGTCTGTGCTCTACATGCACGCCGCACTATTTATGATTGGTGCCGGATACACTATGTTGGTGGATGGGCATGTCAGGGTTGATATTTTCTATGCTAGTTATAGCGTGCGTAAAAAAGCGCTAGTCAATTTATTGGGGCATATCTTTTTTTTACTCCCGATGTGTATTTTAATCGTGATCATGAGTTGGCGCTTTGTCTTTAATAGCTGGTCGATCATGGAAGGTGCTCTTTCGGTAGGCGGCATTCCCGCGCTGTATCTGTTAAAAACAATTATTCCGCTGTTTTGTGGATTGTTAATAGTGCAGGCAATCGCTGCGATAGCCCGGGAAAGTATGATTGTGTTTAACCATCAAGCCACCCCACCCCGAGAAAAAGAGGAAGCGGGATGATTGAATATTTAGATTTAATAATGTTTTTGGTGCTGTTTTGCGCCATCATGCTAGGTTATCCGGTGGCGTTTACGATCGCTGGGGTGGCGGTGATGTTCGCGATCATCGGTGCATTGAATGATCATTTTGATTTTATTTTACTCGGTGCGCTCTCGCAGCGGATTTTTGGCATAATGACCCGGGAGGTGTTAATCGCTATCCCGCTCTTTGTGATAATGGGGCTAGTGCTAGAGCGCAGTCGGATCGCCGAAGATTTACTCGAGGAAATGGGGCGCTTGTTTGGGCGTTTAAAAGGCGGTTTAGGTCTATCGGTGGTTATCGTGGGGGCGCTGTTGGCTGCCTCAACCGGCATAGTCGGAGCGACGGTTGTGACTATGGCGCTGATTGCCTTGCCTACTATGTTGCGCAATGGCTACTCACCCAGTTTAGCGGCAGGTACAGTGGCCACCGCCGGCACTTTAGGGCAGATTATCCCGCCTTCAACACTCTTGATTATATTGTCTGAAGTGATGTCGAACGCATTTCAGCAGGCGCAGATAGAGCAGGGCTTGTTTACCCTGGAAACGATTTCGGTCGGACAAATGTTTGCCGCGGCGCTGTTGCCGGGAATGTTGTTGATCGTACTCTACATCGCCTATCTATTAATTTATGCTCAACTTCGCCCCTCTGTGGCACCGGCAATGTCAGCAGAAAAACAAAGCCAAGTATCGCTCCAACGGGTGATAACCGTATTAATCCCGCCACTGGTATTAATCATAGCGGTGTTAGGGTCAATCCTTGGCGGTATTGCTACCCCAACGGAAGCAGCTTCAGTCGGTGCCATCGGGGCGGTGTTGCTGGCAGGCTTTAGATTGGCAGAGAACAGACGCGATAATCTATGGCTCATTATTGGTACGGGTGCACAAATTTCGGTTATCTTGTTAGCGGCTGTGGTGACGGTTAGGTTGCAAAAAGATCTAGTATCAGTGGCCGAGTATGCAATGGCGGCAGTTATTATAGTGCTCTTAGCACTGTCCGCCAATGCGATCCGTATCTCATTGAAACGTTTGTACAAGGCGGGTATGTTAGGGCCGGTGGTCACCAATACCATGACCATCAGCTCAATGATTTTCGTCACCATTATCGCGGCCAGTTTGTTCTCATTGGTGTTTATCGGCATCGGCGGTGAGGAGCGGGTGCAATCGATCATCGCCGAGATGCCAGGGGGTAGCACTGGTGCGCTGTTGTTCGTGATGCTGCTTATCTTTGTCTTAGGATTCTTTTTAGACTTTGTCGAAATATCAGTTATTTTGCTGCCGATTGTCGTACCCACGTTAATTATCATGGGTCACGACCCGATTTGGCTGGCGGTATTAATTGCGATTAACTTACAAACTAGTTTCTTGACGCCGCCCTTTGGCTTTTCGCTGTTTTATTTGCGCGGTGCAGCGCCTAAATCAATCACCACCGGGCAAATTTACCGAGGAGTAGCACCATACGTGGTGCTGCAATTAGTAGGTATAGGTGTTATTTGGTTCTGGCCAGAAATCGCCACTTATCTACCTGACGTTTTGTATTGAGACCTCTGCATAAGGTTGCGAGCGAAGCTAAGACAAGGCAAAAACCGGCGAGGTAGCGGAGTCAGTGTGCCCCTCTCTTTGGGTATAGTATGCCCTTCTTTATGGGTATTTCTGGTGTAAATGAGCATAGCCGGTTTTTAACGCCGCAGTACCGAGCGCAGTTATCATACCCTCTGGGTAAGTTGTGCAGAGGCCTCTATTTAATGACTCTAAAAATTACCGACTGCTCAATTCCATTGATGCGCATCTATAAGCTCTATTTATTACATTTAATCTGAATTAGCGTATTCAAAATGCGCACAGAGCTGGTGCTGTGTGGCGCAGTGAAGGTGCTGGTTCTGGTTCTGGTTCAGGTTAAGGTTAAGGTTAAGGACAAACGCTATTGTAATTTTTCCCTTTTAAAGGGAAAATTGTCGCCGTAGAACAGTAGCGCTCAGTGGCAAACATCATTAGCTATTTGAGACGTATGTAATCAAGGATAAAATATGACCAACAAAAAACAGGATCATGCCTGGCATGACGAAGACATAATCGATGTGTCTTATAAGAATGCAGATGATCCTGCTTATGAAACCGTATACATAGACATGGGTGATGAGGGCTCAACGATACTGAATAGAGCAGATGTGATCATGCTCGCTGAAAAATTTGGTATAAAAGTAGTCGAGGGTTTCTCGCCACAGATATTGTCAGAGCAGCTAGACAAGGCATACTATATCGCTAAAGACGCTGGTTTAGATACCGCGGGTATCAGCAGTGCAGAAAATATTATTGGTGAGATACAAAAAATGCTCTCTAAAGGAGGTTTGTAATAAATAAAAGCGGTTTTTCGTGAACTTATGAGAAGATAACGTGACTTTTGAATTAAAGGCTAAAAGCCCGCTATCAATGGACTAAGCGTTGTTTTCTTGATAGTCCCAAGGTAAAAATTTCTCTGGGTTATTGATGACTTTTTGATTCTCTCTCGCACTAAATTAAAATACTCAAAGGCATTTACGCCAGATTGGACACAAGTGCTATCATCGACATAATTACATCACCAATACTAGCTGCCGTTTTTTTCGGTTTCTCACGACCAGCGTTAATGCCGACGCCATTTCGTTATTATCTATTTGCGAACCTGTTACTTGGCAAAACATAACCGGTCCGTCATAGTGCTTGATAAAATAACGGATCGTTTTTCCCAACCCGCTATTTTATCAACTTTAGCTTGCTGCTGACTATTTTCTGGCGGCATGGATTGCACCCTGATTAATATCTTTTGCATGATCGTCTAATTAAGGAATCTTAAACGTTGTTTTGGTTGCGATTCAACGAAAAATTTGGTGAAGTCCTAACTCCAAAATACCTTTTTTGAGCCAGATTTCTTATTTATAGGGGTGCTGAAATTTTTTGTTGAACGTGGCCCAATCCATCTGTTTTTATTCGGAAAAATAGCTTTATTGCTGCTTTCAACAACCGACGTGAATTTGTTTCTCAAAGTCGCTTGTTCAGACAAATAGCTGCTTTAAATTTGCTGAAAAAGTAGCGCATCGGTTAGTAAATAAGTATTATAAATTATTGTTTTAAATTAGTTTAATTACACTATGAGACCTCTGCATAACGTTGCGAGCGAAGGTAAGACAAGGCAAAAACCGGCGAGATAGCGGAATCAGTGTGCCCCTCTTTATGGGTATTACTGGTGTAAATGAGCATATTGAGCCGATTTTTAACGCCGTATTACCGAGCGCAGTTATCATACCCTCTGGGTAAGTTATGCAGAGGTCTCACTATATCAACCGTGTCATCGGCAGGGCTTCCTTGAAACATGGGAGATAAATAGAGTTTTAGTTGCCGCTGCATTCTATACCGAATATTTAGAGCATAGAGTCAGCTATAAAAAATTAAAGAGTTGCTTACCTTGGATCTTGATTTTTAGTTTTTTTATAAACCTATTGATGACAAGGTTAGTCATTTAAGGTTCTTTTTGTAAAATTGGCTATAATCAGAGAGGGTAAAGCGCAATAAAATGTGACACTAGGGAATATGATGGAAGATTTAAATCACTCAGAATTAAGTGTATTACTGATAGAGCCTTCGAAAATGCAGCAGAATATAATCATCAAAAAACTGCATCAAGAAGGAGTGTCCAATGTGGACACTGCCAATGGTAAGCTTGAAGCTCTCGCTAAATTAACTAAGTACCCACCAGATTTAATTATTTCCAATTTACACTATAAAGACGGTACCGCCATAGAGCTGTTACATATGCTTCGTAAATATGAAAGATATGCAGCTCTGCCTTTTATTTTAGTCTCTAGTGAGCAGCGTAGAGATCAGTTAGAGGTTTTCAAGCAATCGGGAATTTTGGCTATTTTAAATAAGCCATTCGATCAAACCGTGTTAAAGCGTGCTTTGCGCTCGGCTATGGCATTCATTAATGAAGAAGATCTGTACCTAGACAATTACGATGTAAATACTTTGAGAGTGGTGTTGGTTGACGATAGTAAATTAGCTAGAAAAGCTATATCTCGGGTTTTGCAAAATTTAGGTTTACACAATATTGTTGAATTCGAAGACGGCTGTTTCGCCATTGACTATTTAAAGGAGCACTCGTTAGACCTTTTAGTCACTGATTATAATATGCCTCAGGTAAATGGAATTGAGCTCACCCAGTTTTTGCGTAGCTCTGCTGAGCATTCCCATGTGCCGGTCTTGATGGTTACCTCAGAGGCGAAGGACAGTCACTTGGCGAAAGTGCGGGAGGCGGGGGTGGATGCTATATTAGATAAACCTTTTGATACCACCAATATTAAATCTATTTTGATTAAAATGTTCCAAGACTAAGGTTGTGTTTATAGCTGCCTGTCGCTTGCCTGGTATAGAGCATTGAAGCTGATTTTACGTGACCGATCTGTCGTCTATCAATAGTAGATGGCTTTATCGGTGAGTCATTGAGTTTTAGTAACTATCTTCAAAAACCAAGCTAGAAAAGTCTTTTCGCTGTTGCCAATTGCGTCTCTCTAATTCCGGGTTTTGATAAAAATAATCGACATAGCCTAAGCATAAATAGGCGACCAGTTGATTTTCTTCTGGGGCGTTTAAAATAGTTTTGACCTCTGCTGGGTCTAAGATGCTTACCCAGCCTAAGCCAATATTTAGCGCCCGGGCCATCAGCCACATGTTTTGTACTGCGCAAACCACACTGTATAAACCGACTTCTTGCATCTTGCTTTGACCTAATACTGGATGCTCACTGGGCTTGTAAAATACCGCAATGTTTAACGGTGCTTCATGGATGCCCTCGAGTTTTAATTTTTGGTATTGGCTTTGCTTTTCGCCTTGAAATTCTTGTTGCTCTTGTTTCTTGGCGGTACTGAAATTGGCTTTTATGGCCGATTTTTTCTGTGGATCTCTAACGATAACAAATTCCCAAGGTTGAGAGAACCCCACAGAGGGGGCGTGTACCGCGGCAAAAAGGATTTTGTCTAGCGCTTCTTTAGGTATGGGACGATCGAGAAACCTATTCCCCCTCACATCTCTGCGCTGCAAAATAATCTCTTGTAATACATCGCTGTCACTTTCAGTGAATTCTTTCATGATGACTAGTGGGCCTGTTGGCTAATGATTGATGACTAATCTCTTAGATTAAGCAGAGGATCGCAATCCGTTTATTGGTTTAGCTATTTAAATGCGCTGTAGTGTATGTCTAACAATGCCGTGCTATACAGCAAGTTTAAGCTTAACTGTCGCAGCTTGATCGCTGGAAAGCATTAGAGCGGGTATTCTCACAGCGCTAAATTATAATCTAACCACACACTGGGGTATGATTTAAAAATTAAGCTGCTGCCGATAACGACCAGCAAAGTGATGGCAATTTTCCTCATCATAGGTGGGTTGATCGCCGGAGGTTTGTTTTTGCCCAGCCAGGTGGCGAGGTAGGCGACTGGCAAACAGTACAGAGCAACTAGAAACATCTCAAGTTCAAGGTTCCCTTGAGCGCCAACCATGGCGGTGCGAATAAAGCTGCTGACTAAAAATACAAACAGTAGACACAGGCGAATGGTTTTAATCTCGAAAGGTTGTCGATAATACTGATAAATGACTGGTGGGCCGGCTACGCTAAACAGCCCTGCTAGTAAGCCGCCCACTGTACCAGCTATAAAAAACACCACTGGATGGGATACTTGGCTGATAGGTTCTGGTTTTAATAAAGTGGCAGCAGCCCCAATAATAATGGCTGTGCCCAGAATCAGCTGTAGTAAGTTGGCCATACTTGCGCTCATATAATCGAGTATAAATAAGCCTAGGGCGACAGCGGGGATCAGGCCGGCACAGGTAAAGATAATGCTTTTCATGTGCAGTGCATGTAGGTCGTCTTTAATCACCAAGATGCCGCTAGAGAAAGCCATGATGCTGATAATAACGGAGGTGAAAGGCAGGGATAGCAGCGACAAATAGGAGACGACTCCCATGACTATCATGCCTAAGCCAAAGCCTATCACCGTTTGTACATAAGTACCTAGGCCAATGATAGCGATTAGTATTAACAGTGTAGTGATGTCCACAAGTTTTCCGAAATTAGCGAGAAGGTGGTTTTATATTGAACAAAGTGTTGTGCTTAAAATCTAAAACGGTCATTGAAGAGCTATCTAAGCGGTGTTTTTCGTATCTAATAGTGGCTGTAATGCTCGGCGACTAAGATGATAGATGCCGGTTTTGTTGCGCTGAATTTGCAGGTACTAGAGAGCTAAGCAGACTTTAGCATTATCAGTAAAGTCTGCTTAGCCAAAGGTGACTATTATTTGACTCTCATCCCCGGCTTAGCGCCGCTGTGCGGTTCTAGTATCCAAATTTCTTCACCACCAGGTCCCGCTGCTAGTACCATGCCTTCTGAATCTCCGAACTTCATGGTGCGTGTAGCTAAGTTTGCTACCATGACGGTATGTTTGCCGATTAAGTCTTCAGGCTGGTAGGCTGATTTTATTCCCGCGAATACCTTTCTGCTCTCTCCACCTAAATCTAAGGTCAACTGCAGCAGTTTGTTGGCGCCTTTGACATGTTCAGCGTTGATGATTTGTACGACCCGCAAGTCTATTTTCGCAAAATCTGCAAATTCGATAGTGTCGGCTATAGGCTCAAGCTGTAATTCAGTTTTCTGCGTTTCTGCCTGACTAGTTAGGGCTGCTTGCTCGGCAAGTTTTAACTTGGTTTCTGCAATGATAGCGCTGACTTTTTCCTCATCAACACGTTGCATTAATGGTTTGAATTTGTTGATTTTATGACTTAGTAAAGGACTTTGTATGGAGTCCCACGCAAAATCATCTAAATTTAGAAATGCTTGCACGTCTTCGGCAATTTTTGGCAAAACAGGTGCCAAATAACTGCAAATTACTCTAAATAAATTGATGCCCATGGAACAGCAGTCCTGAACGGCCTGTTCGCAACCCTCTTTCTTAGCCAGTACCCAAGGCTCTGCACTGTCAATATATTGATTGGCGGCGTCGGCAATGGCCATTATTTCACGCATTGCTTTATTGTATTCTCGATTTTCATAATAGTGAGCAATTAAATCACTTTTATCGATAGCTTCTTGGTATAAGGCTGGCTCTGATAGGCTGGCAGATAATTGCCCAGCAAATTTTTTGTGAATAAAACCTGCACAACGAGAGGCAATATTGATGACTTTATTGACTAAGTCAGCATTAACTCGCAGTCGGAAATCTTCAAAATTAAAATCGATGTCGTCGATACCTGAACTTAATTTTGCTGCAAAATAATAGCGTAAGTACTCTGGCTGCAAATGGTTTAAGTAAGTCTCAGCCATAATGAAAGTGCCGCGCGTTTTAGACATTTTTTTGCCGTCAACCGTGACAAAGCCGTGACAAAATACCCCGTTGGGTTTACGCAAGCCAGCGCCTTCTAACATAGCGGGCCAAAATAGTGAATGGAAGTAGGCAATGTCTTTGCCGATAAAATGGTACAATTCGGTTTTAGAGTCTTTGTTCCAATATTCATCAAAATCAACCGCGTGTCGATCACACCAGTTCTTGAAACTAGCCATATAGCCGACGGGAGCATCCAACCACACGTAGAAATACTTACCGGGTGCGTCGGGGATTTCAAAGCCCCAATAGGGAGCATCTCGGGAAATGTCCCAATTTTGCAGCCCCGCTTCAAACCATTCGTTGAGTTTGTTTTTCATTTCTGTCTGGACGTGATTTTCTACCCAGTCACGCAAGAAGTTTTCGAAGTTGCCCAGTTTGAAGAAGTAGTGCTTGGAGTCTTTTTCAATCGGTTTGGCCCCAGAGATAGCGGAGTAAGCATTTTTAAGCTCCATTGGATTATAGGTTGCCCCACAGCTTTCGCAATTGTCTCCGTACTGATCTTTAGCAGCGCATTTAGGGCAGTCACCTTTAACAAAGCGATCCGATAAAAACATTTCTTTTTCGGGGTCGTAGGCTTGGGTGATAATTTTTTCTGCAATATGACCAGCATCTCGAAGCTTAGTGTAAATCATTGCTGAAAAATCACGGTTTTCGTCAGAGTGAGTCGTGTAGTAATTGTCAAAACCAATCATAAAGGCTTTAAAATCTCGTTGATGCTCGGCACTTGATTGATCGATCAATGCTTGAGGAGTAATACCCAATTGGTCTGCTTTCAGCATGATTGGTGTGCCGTGAGCATCATCTGCACAGACATAAGTACAAGTGTGACCGCGCTGCTTTTGAAAGCGCACCCAGATGTCGGTTTGTATATGTTCCAGCATGTGGCCTAAATGGATAGCGCCGTTAGCATAAGGTAAAGCACTAGTAACTAAAATTTTACGATTGTTGTTTGACATAATACTCGTCTGTTAAAGTTGCAGCTCAAAAGTGGTAGTTTACGGTGAAACGAAAAGTTAATGAACTAAATTTAATTAAAAGCACTACTTTTTTAACAGATGTTTGAAAGAGGCTATTTTTTTTGTTTTTTATTAGTGTAAAATATTACGCGCTGAACTCTCAGCGTTACATAAAATTGAAGTATTGAGAAAAAAACAATGTCGACAAACGTCATGCAGTATCTAATTGCCTTAAAGGAAGGAAAGGTAAATTTTGAAGACACAATGGCAGTGATCAGTGAACATTATACATTTACCCCTTGTTCATATAGAAATGGCACTGGGGAGACAATGATAAAAAATGCAGTCGGGCAAAACGAGGGGTCTTTAAAAATATTTAGCTTCGCTTATTTAAATCGCTTGGATGAAGAGCTGACCTTACAATGCTTCGGTCGTTTTTATCAAGATGTCCTTGATACTCCCGAGGGTAAAAATCATAAAAATATTCGGAACTTTATACGAACAGGGTGGGGGGGAGTTAAGTTCTCCAGCCAAGCGTTACAGCTTAAATAAATTTCTTTTTTAGTTTAGGCTAGGCATCTGCATTTTAGTAATGACCTTGCAAAATGTAGGTGCTCTATGGATGCACTTCTCTTCTATTGTCTTTAAAACCAAAACTCTTCACTATTAAGATTGTTTTTTTAAAAGTCACCCATAAAGTGATCAAATGCTCAATAGTATATCGATAAAGAGCATGCCAAGTTCCGTTACTTGTTAAGGTTATTGGTTAAAGATCCTCAAATGAACCTAAATATCGTTAATTAATATCCTGACTGATATGTTTTCAGTCAATCTTTCGTTGAGGTGTGAATGTCACAGCCTGTTATAGATCCAAGTCGATATGACTTTTTACTGCAACAAAAACAACAGCTAATTACCGAGCAGTTTGCGGCTTTTTCAGTGCCGAAAATTGAAGTGTTTGCATCCCCTAAGACCGCCTATCGAATGCGGGTTGAGTTTAGAGTATGGCACGATGGAGATGACATCAATTATGTGATGTTCACTCGAGGTAGCAATTCAGAACACAGCAATGTCACTAGCTGTCCGATGGTGAGTAAGATAATTCAGCAACACATGTTTGTTTTGTTGGACTTAATCAAGTCCTCAAGCATGCTAAAGCAGCGATTATTTCAAATTGATTTTCTCAGTACTTCAAGTGGAGAGTTATTAATTAGCTTGCTGTACCATAAAATGATCGGCGATGAGTGGCGCACAGCAGCTGAACAGTTATCTAGAGAGTTGAGTGAATTCTCTAGCGGGGGGCAAATAGTTGAGCTTATTGGCCGGGCCAGAAAAGTTAAAATTGTGTTAGGCAGAGAACATGTTATAGAAAAAATGGATATTCAAGGTTCGGCTATCTACTACCAGCAAGTTGAAAATAGTTTTACCCAGCCAAACGCTGATATTTGCCAAGATATGTTACATTGGGCGCTTGATGTCACTAAAAATTTGGGCGGTGACTTGGTTGAGTTGTACTGCGGTAATGGCAATTTCAGCCTGCCTCTAGCTAGAAATTTCGGTAAAGTTATCGCCACTGAAATATCCAAATCGTCGGTGCATTCAGCCCAGTACAATATTGAAGTTAACCAGATTGACAATGTCAAAATCCTGCGTATGTCCAGCGAAGAGTTTTCTCAAGCGCTCCAGGGAGTCCGCGAATTTAGGCGACTAAAACAAAATAATATCGATCTTGCAGAGTATCAATTCAGCACTGTTTTGGTCGATCCACCACGATCTGGTATCGATGCAAAGACTATTAAGCAGATAGCGAACTACGATAATATCGTTTATATTTCCTGTAATCCCGCCACCTTGCAACTCAATCTGATAGAGCTTGGAGAAACACATAAAATAAGTCGCTTTGCGATATTTGACCAGTTTCCCTATACCGATCACTTAGAAATAGGAGTGTTTTTGCAACGCAAAGTTTAACGTTCTCCTCAGTCTGTGGACTCACCGTGGATGCAGGACCTAAGATGTTGGTGTTGCGGCGAGGTTGAAAAACCTTAGCTGCAAGCTCATATGCGCCTGCACTCGTTAAATAAATGCCTCCATGCATAGGCTTTTTAGGTTCAGTGGAATCGCTGATTCAGGTTTTTACTATGATTATTTTTTATGGTTTTAATTATTGATAAAGGTATCCAAATGACAGTGTTAACAGATTTAAAAGCGGCTTTAGCTGATTATCATGATCCCTATTTAGGCATGGATTTATTTAGTGCCAATATTGTAGCTGCGATGGTGTTAGAAGCCGGCTGTGTTAAATTGCATCTGGTTTATCCCTACGCCAATGCGAAGGCTCATGCAGATTTAAAAGTTTTGTTTACACAGTTGCTGAAAAAGGCAGCTGCAGTCTCCGTTGAAATAATTATTGATGTCGCGGTACAAGCTGCGGAACAAACCAGCCAGGTAGATAGTTTGCGAAATGTGAAGAATATTTTGGCGATTTCTTCGGGAAAGGGCGGGGTGGGGAAATCGACGACTTCTATTAACTTGGCGCTGGCTTTAGTGGCAGAGGGTGCCAAGGTTGGTATTTTGGATGCTGATATATACGGGCCGAGTCAAGGTATGATGTTAGGTGTTAAGCCAGGTACACGGCCGCAGCCATTAGCCGATGATAAAATGTCGCCTATCACTGCCCGTGGCATAGATTCGATGTCGATTGCCTATATGGTCGATACCACCACTCCTATGGTTTGGCGCGGGCCTATGGCCAGCGGGGCTGTCTCTCAAATGGTCAACCAAACGCAGTGGGGTGAGTTGGACTACCTGCTGATTGATATGCCGCCAGGTACCGGAGACATCCAGTTAACCTTAGCGCAAAAAGTGCCGATAACCGCTGCAATAATCGTTACTACACCGCAAGATATAGCACTTTTGGATGCCAGTCGTGGTATTGAAATGTTTAGGAAAGTAGATATTCCGGTGCTAGGTGTGATTGAAAATATGAGTGTGCATATCTGTTCTAACTGTGGTCATCAAGAGCATATTTTTGGAGCTGGAGGCGGACAGCGTATCGCCACTGACTACCAGAGTGAGCTGTTGGGCGCACTGCCCTTAGATATCGAGATCCGCAGGCAGGCGGATTCCGGCTTGCCGGCAAATATTGCCGATAGCGAGGGTCCAGTAGCGTTGATTTATCAGGATCTAGCACGAAAGACAGCGGCAAGATTGCATCAGTTAAGTAGGGCGAGCAAAAAGGGACCAGTGCTATCGGTAGTGGATGACTAGTCATGCATTGACTTGCCGGCCTCTATTTTACGGATCGGCAATGCTATTGCCGGGTAGAGGCCTTAGGCAGTTAATTAATGCTAAGGCGTGAATAAGCAATCAAAGTTTGTTTTGAGTTGCTATAATAATTTTTTTTAGTAGTTGAATTGGGTAGATAAATGGCAATTAAAGCTGATAGTTGGATTCGTCGTATGGCACAACAAAAGGACATGATATCTCCTTTTGAAGCGGGTCAAGTAAGAAACATTGACGGTGAGGCAATTATTTCATACGGAACATCAAGTTATGGATATGATGTGCGCTGTGCAAACGAATTTAAAATTTTTACAAATATTAATTCTTCGATTGTAGACCCGAAGAATTTTGATCCAAAAAGCTTTGTTGATGTGCAGTCTGATGTTTGTATTATTCCCCCTAACTCCTTTGCTTTGGCGCGCACTGTAGAATATTTTAAAATTCCTCGGGATGTCTTAACTATTTGTCTGGGCAAAAGCACCTATGCGCGCTGTGGCATTATTGTCAATGTCACGCCTTTAGAGCCTGAGTGGGAAGGTCATGTCACTTTAGAGTTTTCGAATACAACACCGCTGCCAGCAAAAATTTATGCCAATGAAGGTGTCGCGCAAATGCTGTTTTTCGGTGCCGATGAAATCTGCGAAGTATCTTACGCCGATCGCGCTGGAAAATACCAAGGCCAGACGGGCGTAGTTGTGCCTCGTGCCTAGTTGGTCGTCAAAAAATCTAAAAGTATTTCATATCGATCTTTAGCTTAGAGAAACAGGAAACAAATGCAGCATTATTCACTTGATATTTATTCTAAAGAGATTGAAGGGTTTTGGCAGTCGCTGGAGTTGAGCATTGAGCAAGTGCTTGAGAGTCGAGAAGATGATCAGTTTGACGCTGAACTTTTATTGGGTGACTACCGTGAAAAGTTATTTCGCATCGATGAGAATTTAACTTTTCACTTTGAAGTGGATGAAGAGGGGCCTATTGAAATGATTTTTGGATGTGATGGTTATCCTGAATCTATCCACTCTGTATTAGCCCTGGTCGGCTCTGCTCCTCAGCTCAGCGGTATAATTTTTAAAGCCTTCAATCATCGCTATGATCCTATTCCAAACTGCATAAATGTTGCAGGTGAGATTTGCCACTTATCTGACTATTGGTTTTCGCTGAAAAACAGCGATGACAAATTGCACCTGACCTTGTATATGAAGAAGGTGCCGGATATTTTAGAAACAGATCCGCGAGTTGAGGCGGTGATGATATTTCTCGATGCGTTGATCGGTGAATATGAGCTAATGACCAGAATATGGGCGCTAGATTGGATTGATATACCTAAAGACCCAATAGACTATTCATTAAAGCCGCTCTCTGAATTGCGAGTATACTTTGATGAGATAAAAAGTGATGTGGCGCCGATTGGTATAACATTCCACTGAAAAAGTCTCTGCATAAATTCCGTGTTTGGCAGATCTGTGGGGTGTCCAAATATTGGTATTCTCTGTTAATCGCTTTCACCGGACTATTAGTCTGTCTGCAGTTGCTGTTTCCATCACCAGCTTCTCGGTGTGCCAAGGGCGTATGTGATTTTTTCAGATACTTTCTAAGTACCGCAAGTTTTTCATTGTCAGCTTTTATATCTCCCAAATATTCATAATCAATGACTGTGTTGTGGTTTCGAGTTCTCGTTTTTTGTAAGTAAAAAATTTAATAGCGTCACTTAATCCTGAATCCGTGATTTCAAAGTAAATACAGAGTGTAAGATATTGCTTCTACAGTGGAATTGAAAAATATTAGCTGCACTTATCGGTGCAGCTGATCTTTTTCTAAACGCTGTAGAATCAAGAGCTTTCGCTATGTGGTGCAGTGAAGTCACCGATTCAGGTTAATTTTAGGCTAAAATTTAAGGTGTTCCATTTGAGTCAAATCCTAACTGATATTCTCACTAATATTCGCACTCAATATCTAGCGTTGTTAAGTGAGACTGATGGTGCGAAACCATTATTTACGGCAGAGCAATTGTGTGCGTCAAACTTAATTATTAATTCCGATGAACTGGCTGAAATTGTATTTCAAGATCCTACCTTACTCGCTGCAAGAGCGGGAAAGTTAATTAGGAACGTTGAAGAAAGTAACCCTTGTGCAGGGCTTATCATCGCAGCGAATATCCACAATGCCGCCCTTGAAATGTTGCTCGATGAAGCGATTGAAAATAAGTGGCTGGTCACTAATGGGGATAGCGAAATAGATTTTGATTTGATCGAAATAGAAGCCGTTGAGGCTCTTGAAATAGTGGATGTTGATTACACCGTTTCCAAGCTTGCTTTAACAAACATTTCGCAGGGAGGTGTCAGCCATTTAAACCAGTTGCTGTTAAATGCTGAAAAAGAATTCCTGGAGCAGTTGGAAGGGCAAGTTTTAGATGCTTATACACTGGCTATCCAAACTGCGGGCACTCACAGTGTGTTTACCCCGGAAGAGCTTGTGCCGTTAATTATGGATAATCCATTAATGCTCGCCTTAAGAGCCGATGATTTGATTATTGATGAAGTGTTTACCAGAGATCCTCCAGCGGGCATTATTATTAGCAGTCATATTACGCAGTTGATCGTCGAGCATTTGTTAGAGCTGGCAGCAGAAAAAGGGGCTTTGGCGGTGGATTCTCAAGGGCAGTTAATTCTTCCCGATAGCGGTGATGTGCGGCCTGTTATCCATTAATTTGTGGTTTTATTGTGCAGAAATTTTTTATCATCTACACCAATAGCTAGATCGGTCAGGCAATCTGCTATTGGTGTTTGTCAATCGCTCGCTTCAACTAAGACGCTTCCATCCATTTTGCGAGTTCTGTGATATCTTGTTCGTTGACCGAACCCAGTTGGAATTTCAATTTAAAGAATAACCTAATGTGATTGAGCCTTGCGGTGGCATATTTGTTTTCAGCGCTAAAGACCGCCTGTTCTGCTTGTAGAAGGTCAACAATATTTCTGGTCCCGACATTAAACCCCTCGCTAATCGCCTCGAGAGCGGCTTTACTTGAGAGAATGCTCTGCTGTCGGGCGCTAATCGATAATACGTTGGTTTGAATGTCTCGAATCAGGCTGCGGGTTGTCTGAGTAACCGCGCGTATATTGTCTTGTTGCTTTGACTGAGCTATATTTTCTGCAGAGAGCGATTGGCGTACTTTAGAATTTAATGACCCGCCATTATAAAGAGGTAAATTAAGCACGATCGCTATCTGGTTGTCACTGCTGGTGCCATTAAAGCTGTGATCACTGCGAGAATGTGAGGCTTGCAGTTTTACTGAGGGTTTTAAATTAGCGCTGGCGATGTCGGTATCTTGGTGTGCCGCCTCGCGGGTTTTTTTACCGATTAAGAGGGCGGTGTTATTGGCTAAAGCTTGTGCTATCCAGTGATCGGGAAGGTTGGGATCAAGGTTTTTAATCGGATAGTTTTTTGTCAGACTGTCAACTTCTTTAATCAAGGTGCCGGTAAGTCTCTGTAAAGCCTCTAGACTGTTTTGCAGCGCTCCGACGCTGATGATGACGTCAACTTTGGCGTTATCATATGAAGCTTTAGCTTCGTGTACATCAGTGATCGCAATGATGCCCACTTCAAATTCGGCGTTTACTCTGTCTAATCTTTGTTTAATGGAGCGCTCTTGTGCCCGGGTTGTGCTTAAGTTGCTTTTTGCAATCATGCTATCGGTATAAGCGATCACAGTGCGAATGATTAGCTGTTGTTGGCTCTGTTTGAGAATTAGATTGGCTTGTTGGTCTAGAATTTTTACTTTGTTGTAGGCTGATCCTAGTGCGGGGGAGTAAAGTTCTTGCTTCAAGTGGATTGAATAACTTTTGCTGTCACTTGCTTTAGAATCTGAATTATCTTGCCAGTTAGCGGTTAGCTTTCCATCAATTGTCGGTAGTAATGCCGCTTTGGCTTGCAAGACATTTTCATCGCTGTAAATTAGTTGGTAAGCAGCCTGTTGCAGCTGAGGGTCTGCGCTAAAGGCCAGTCGATAAACTTCTTCTAGACTGGTAGCCTGGCTTAAAGATGAGCCAAATACTGTGATTAATCCCAAGCTCAAAGAAGATAATTTTTTAAGATTGATATGCTTCATTTGGTACCCTGTAAATTCGTAGAAAATAAGGCTCAATATAGCTAGTTCCATCTAGAGATAGATGGTTGTAGCGGGTGCCTCGCTAACTCGATCTGCTCATGCGACTAAGTGTAGATATCTGGGGTAGCCAAACAGCTATATATAGTATTTCGAGCAATCAGTTGTAACTCGTCACGACCTCGATATTGGATGAAAACTAGCTAGCATATTTGGCATTACATCTCTTATCGTACACTAAGCGAGTGTCATAAATTCAACGTTGTGATTATCTAGTAAAACCGCGAAATGTTCCATACAATATCGGTGCTATGTATGCAGAATGATTGATAAGAAAGAATGGATGTGGCTTAGTTTTTGAGTAAGCTGTTGGCAAATGCTAACTGATTTTCAGCTGTCAGCCATATATGAGTGACTCGATAGAATACAGTTGGATGGAGTATAGAATAGTAAATAGGAGCAGTGCCCCTGTTTACTATTCTGCTACATAGCTGGTGATTAGCTTACCAGGGAGAAAAATTCGGCTCTGGTTGCCGGCCTTGCTCTAAAGGATCCTAATAGCATTGAAGTTTTCATCGTGCTATTTTGTTTTTCGACACCGCGCATCTTCATGCACATATGTTCAGCTTCAATGACCACGCCCACACCTTCTGCGTTGGTGACTTGCATAATAGCTTCGGCAATTTCTTTGGTCATATTTTCTTGAATTTGTAAGCGTCTGGCAAACATATCGACAATTCTAGCAATTTTAGAGAGTCCGATGACTTTACCCTGGGGGATATAAGCGACGTGAGCTCTGCCGATAAACGGTAACATATGGTGCTCACACAATGAATAGAACTCAATGTTTTGCACGACGACCATCTCGCTATTGTCTGAAGGAAAAAGTGCGTTGTTAACCACTTCATCTAAAGATTGTGTATAGCCTTGGGTAAGGTATTTGATCGCTTTTGCGGCGCGACTCGGCGTGTCGATCAGGCCTTCACGGCTCAAATCTTCACCTATTTCTTCTATTATTTTGGCAAATGCTTTTTCCATTTTAACCAGTAACTCCGACAGATAAAAATTTAAAGGGTAACTTACTGTAACTTTTTATTAAGGTAAAGTAGATTGTGTTTATATCTGCTTTTAACGGGCTTTAAGGCCAGAGTAGGGCGTTTAGATGCAGGTTGAGACCTCTGCATAACGTTGCGAGCGAAGGCAATGCAAAAACCGGCGAGATAGCGGAGTTAGTATGCCCCTGTTTATGGGTATTAAAGGTGTAAATGAGCATATTGAGTCGGTTTTTAACGCCGTATTATCGAGCACAGTTATCATGCCCTCCGGGTAAGTTATGCAGAGCTCTCAGGTTGTTATCTTTTTCTGCGCAGCAGCACATAGAGTGCTCCGGTCCCGCCGTCTTTTGCCTGCGCCGAGCTAAAGGCGAGCACTTCCGGTAGTTGGCGTAGCCAGTCATTAGTATAAGATTTTAAAATTGGGGCGGAGCCAGATTGGCTGTATGCTTTGCCGTGCACGACTAGTACCACTTGGTTCTGTTGGTGGTAGCAGCTGCGTATAAATTGGCTGAGTTGGTTGCGGGCTTCATCAATACTCATGCCGTGTAAATCGATTCCCTGCTCCCAGGGCAGGTGGCCTTTTTTTAGACGGACCATTACTTTTAGCTGGATGCCAGCAGAGGCGAAGTGTAACGCTTGATCAGACTCGACAATATCGACGGACTCTGTCGACAAACCATCGGACACGAGCGTCATATCTTGGGTTGCTTGCTCTCTATGGTAGGATTTGTCCGAGCGTTTTTTTATGCTGGGTTTGACACGCAAATTTGCTTTGTTTTGTTTAAAAGGTGCGACATCAAATACCGCTTTGGCGAAAGTATCGGGCGGGTTCTCCGGAAGGTCTGGTTTGGCATCAAAAATAGCGGTATGTGTAAATGGTTCATCAAAGTCAGGCATGGGGTATCTAATTTATGGGGGAAAGATAGATTAGCTCAAGTGTAATTTATCAAATGTTAGTATATTAGCAAAATATGCGACTACAGCCTAGCTGACGAAGGTGGCTATTGGTTTAAAGGAAGCTTAAAGCAGAGTCAGTAATCGGTCGCCGTTAGAACTATCGCTAATGTCTGTTCTGGGCATCGGGTCGTGTATGCATAATTGCTGATAATATAAAGCGCAGCATAGCCAAGCTCATAGAAATTAGCAAAATTTTATTAGCTTGGGCAAGCGTGTTCGTAGATTCAGTACTCTATCAGTCTGGGCGCAGTGTCCTCATGCTCTCATAAAGCTCTGATTAAAATCGATTTAGGCCTTGTTCGGGTAGATTATAAGGTTGCAGCTGCCAGCTTATATAATCGCTGTTAGTCCATGATTGCAACTATAAATAACTCGGTCTAAAGGCTATAATAGCGCTTTTTATTTTATACGTTAGAAACTCAAATGATTGAACAACATCAAGACCTTGAAAACTTAGTCAGTATTCGCGATTACATTCGTTTGTGTTACTCGCAAATGATGCAGCAAAAAGTGTATTTTGGCCACGGTCATATATCGGCAATTGACGAGGCTAGGCAATTAGTGCTGGCGGCCGTTTATCTACCTTGGGACGCTGATGAGCTGGTAATAGATGCTAAACTCTCTCATACCGAGTGTACGAGAGTACTCAATTTTATAGATCGGCGGATCGTCAAAAGAGAGCCATTACCCTACATCACCAATGAAGCTTGGTTTATGCAATTGCCATTTTATGTCGATACTCGGGTGCTTATACCTCGATCGCCTATCGGGCAATTAATTGAGCAATCTTTTAGTCCTTTTCTGCGTCCTGGTCCGGTCTCTAGAATTTTGGATATGTGTACCGGCTCCGGTTGTATTGGGATTGCCTGTGCCTACGCTTTTGAGGAGGCGGCGGTCGATATTGCAGACATTAGTAAGAGTGCGATTGAGGTGGCAAAAATCAATGTTGCCAAGCACAAGCTAGAAGATCAAGTGACGGTGATTGAAAGTGATTTGTTTAGGAATATACAGAAAAAGTATGACTTGATTGTCAGTAATCCGCCCTATGTTGATAAAAAAGATTTAGCGAGTATGCCGGCTGAATATCAGCACGAGCCTGAATTGGCACTGGGCAGTGGTGATGATGGTTTAGAGTTGTGTAAGAAAATGTTGGCTCAAGCTAGTCAGTATTTAGCCGATGATGGATTATTAGTGATAGAAGTGGGAAACAGTGAAACACATTTAAGGGCGCAATTCCCCGATATTCCTTTTATTTGGATAGAGTTGGCAGATGGCGGTAATGGTGTTTTTGCTATTAATGCTGAAGATTTAAAAGAATGTCAGAAATTGTTCCAGTAGTATTTGAATCTGAGACCTCTGCATAACGTTGCGAGCGAAGGTAAGACAAGGCAAAAACTGGCGAGATAGCGGAGTCAGTGTGCCCCTCACTTTGGGTATAGTATGCCCCCCACTTTGGGTACAGTGTGCCCTTCTTTATGGGTATTACTGGTGTAAATGAGCATATTGAACCGGTTTTTAACGCCGTATTACCGAGCGCAGTTATCATACCCTCTGGGTAAATTATGCAGAGGTCTCAATCAGTGGCTTGCAAAAAAATAGGATGATATAAAAAAATGTCCGGAAATAGTTTTGGTAAATTGTTCAGTGTTAGCTCTTTTGGCGAAAGTCACGGTCCTGCGCTCGGTTGTATTATTGATGGCTGTCCTCCAGGGGTAGAGTTGTCAGCTGAAGACTTGCAAATTGATCTTGATCGACGAAAGCCTGGGACTTCTAGACATACCACGCAGCGCAGAGAAGCTGATCAAGTCGAAATTTTATCCGGTGTCTTTGAAGGTAAAACCACCGGTACTCCGATTGGTTTATTGATCCGCAATACCGACCAGCGCTCTAAAGATTACGGTAATATTAAAGATAGTTTTCGCCCGGCGCATGCGGATTATGTCTATACCCATAAATATGGATTTCGTGATTATCGCGGAGGTGGGCGTGCCTCGGCACGTGAAACGGCGATGCGCGTCGCAGCTGGTGCGGTGGCGAAAAAATTCCTGGCCACGAAAGGGGTCAGTATTAGAGGATATTTATCACAGTTGGGGCCGATAAAAATTGATCCGGCTAATTTTTCTTGGGAGACGATTGCGCAAAATCCATTTTTCTCACCAGATGCCAATGTGGTCGAGGAAATGGAAGCCTACATGGATGCTCTGCGCAAAGAGGGTAATTCTATCGGTGCTAAAATCACTGTGCATGCAATGGGTATGCCAGTGGGTTTGGGAGAGCCTATTTTTGATCGAATCGATGCTGAAATAGCCCATGCGCTGATGAGTATTAATGCGGTAAAAGGGGTAGAAATAGGTGATGGTTTCGCTGTCATTGAACAAAAAGGCACTGAGCATCGCGATGAGATTACCGCCAGCGGCTTTTTATCTAATCATTGCGGGGGAGTGCTTGGCGGGATTACGACAGGACAAGATTTAATCGCGCATATTGCACTTAAGCCAACGTCTAGCTTACGTTTGCCGGGAAAATCTGTGGATGTTGAAGGTAACGAGGTGGAAGTGATCACTAAAGGCCGTCATGATCCCTGTGTCGGAATTAGGGCGACTCCCATTGCTGAGGCGATGCTGGCAATTGTCATTATGGATCATTTTTTACGAGATCGGGCGCAAAATGCAGATGTGAAAGATGGTTATACGATCCCTACTTAGGACTGTTTAACTTAGAGAGGCTTAACGGATATTTGCTGAAGCTTGGTAGAGAAGTGTAAGATTGAAGGTTGAGTGAGAGCGCTTGAGATCTAGAGAAAGGAGCGGTCAAAAACCTTTCTCTAGCTCGGCGCTATTCAGCGATAAAACATCGCTTAATAGCTAAAGCTTACTGCTCTATTTTTATCGATCGAGGCTTCATTGCCTCAGGTATTTCGCGGACTAAGTTAACGTGTAGTAATCCGTTTTCCATGCTCGCATTGACAACTTTCATATGATCGGCAAGCTGAAAGCGTCTTTCAAAGTTACGTGCGGCAATCCCCTGGTAAAGATAGTGTGGATTGTCATCATTGCTAGCTTTCTCACCGCTGATGGTAATACTTCCCTGCTCTGAATTAATCAATAGCTCATCGAGAGAAAATCCTGCGACGGCCATGGTGATTCGATATTCATTCTCGCTGAGTAGTTCTACGTTGTATGGTGGGAATGATGGTTGGTCGTTTCTGGCGGCGCTGTCGATCATGCTCGCTATGCGGTCGAAGCCGATTGCAGATCGGTATAGGGGGGTTAAATCTAAAGTTCTCATATTCATATCCTTTTAAGCAATATGTGCTGAAGTGATCGCCATGTGGGTGTTGCTATGTCGATCATTTCGGGTGGCGCTTATCCTAAGACTAAGCGGTGTTAGGGTTCTAAAACTCGCATTTAAGTAGGTTAGTCTCTGTTGTCAGAGGCTGAGCATATCAATGAGAGGTTTAGAGTCTTCTTTAGCAGCCTCGGTTGAGCGCCGCTAACACCTATATAAGGCCGGATATAGAAAATACAAGGGGATAAGGGTGATTATTTATAAAACTTCTGCGTTGAACTTGTTGACGTCATTGGTGATGTTAACTTTAATGTTGGAAGAGGGGATTTTGAAATCATATACTCTTTGCCACTGCTCGTTTTCGGGGGTTCTCTCCCAGACCGTTCCCGCGTTATATGCGAGTAGCTCAGCTAGACTTGAGTCCATGTTAGATGCCGTATCGAGTGGCACTGGTAGCATATTTGCCAATTCGTTGGCGAGGTACTCTTCGCTTTCATAGCCGGTATACATACGCCATCCGGTATCATTTAAGTGCTCGGGAACGGTTTTGTAAATAAAGCGAATAGGTAAGTTGTCATCAAAGCACAATTTAGACATAAGCACTAAATAGCCACTTTTGGTTTGGTCTGTTTCGCTCACAAAAAAACTCCGTATTAGTTGATTCAAATATCCCGAGATACTAGCAGATAATGTTATTATTGTCTGGTTTTGAAATGTTAATAAATAGAGACCTCTACATAACGTTGCGAGCGAAGGTAAGACAAGGCAAAAAGCGGCGAGATAGCGGAGTTAGTATGCCCCCAGTTATCATACCCTTTGGGTAAGTTATGCAGAGGTCTCAAATAGCTACTATGCATAAACATATGGCGATTTCGAACGCTTTGATTTTCAATTTGGAACACTTGGGGAGCGCTGTTTAAAAAATAAGTGCCGATCTCTGGTTGTTTCGTTGATAGTTGAAATGTTCGGCTCTATTCTGTTTGTGGATGGAGGCTACAGTGGGAATTAAATATGGATTTGGCCATTTATTTTGCAGGTTTAGCTTCGCTCATCGTTATTGTAGACCCTATAGGAACAGCGCTGGTTTTCCACTCGCTGGTACCGCCGGACGACAGAAGGTTTAGGTTGAAAATGGCATTTAAATCAGTGCTTATTGCCACCACGCTGCTGTTGTTATTCGGTATGTATGGCGAGCCGTTTTTAAATCTGTTGGGGGTGAGTATCCATGCATTTAGGATATCTGGAGGCATATTATTATTTTTCACCGCATTTAATCTAATTACTAAAGAAATTGAGCTAAATGTAGAGAAGGGCAATAAAGATATTTCTGTGTTTCCAATGGCTATTCCGATGATGGCGGGACCTGGATCGCTGACGTTGGCGATACTACTGTTTTCCCAGTCTGAAGAGTTAACGGCGGACTTAGCGGTCGCGGCGTCGGTATTGACCATCACCATAGCAACTTTCTTCTGCATGCTCTTATCTAGACATTTGAAGAGGGTGATCGGCAAGACGGGGGATGATATTTTAAGACGTTTCTTAGGGGTGATTTTAGCGGCTCTAGCTATTCAGTTCGTCTACGATGGGATTGTTAATATAGCCGGTAGTTAGCTTTGACAGAGTCTCAACAGGTAGTGATCTCGCCTGTATTGACTAACCTGAATCAGTGACTTAACTGCATCTATGGGTGCAGTTAAGATTTTTCAATATTCACTTTGAGGTCACGGATTCAGGTATAAGCTGCCTGTATCAATGGATTGCGCTCAGCTTTAGATTTTCTGCTCTGCCTATTACATGAATCGTTTAAATATTTTATCAATTTGAGTGATTTGTAGTTTTCTAATCGGGTCTCTGGCGTGTTTTGGGTAATCGCTGAACGCGTCTAGTTGCTGGCTGTGCGTGATTTTTTGGGTGTAGCGCATCACTTCATCGAGTTCGGTGTGCCATTTTTCCAGTAGCAGTTGCTGTCTATCTTCCAGTAGCAGCGCATTTTCTAAATCTAAGCTCCAAGCTCTAGGATTAAGATTATTACCAGTGATTAAATGGCGCTGACCATCTGCAACAATCCCCTTTAAATGGAAGCTGTGATCGCCGTTGGTCCAAAGGTGGATGTTAAGTAGTCCCGCATCGATAAATTTTTGATGACGCTTAATGAATCTGACTAATAAAATTTCATAAATATAGGGGATAATCCCTATTTTAGAAAATTCTTTATCAGTGGCAATAAAAAAATCATTGGCTTTTTTATCGCCAATCACCATAGTGACAGTAACGCCACGGCGCAGTGCTTTTTTTAGATCTCTAGCCAGTATTTTAGGTAAATTGAAGTAGGGGGTAAAGAGTACTAAGGTTCGCTGGCTGTTTTTAAATAAGTCGCGAATGCTCTGGTTCACTTTGTTGTTGCGTGCGCCAAAGCCGACCATTGGCGTGACTTTTATTTCTCCGCCTCTATCGCAGTGCACTTGGGTGCTGTAACCAGATTTTTTTAATAGCGCCTTTTGTTTTTTTGCATATTTGCGCTGGATTTTTTTATCTAATTTATCAGCGCTGTTCAAGATTGGTGAAAAACCTGGGTCGATAATAAAGCGGTGCAGGTAGTCGATCATCGAATCCGCTAGGTCTTTGCACTGTAAAATGTGATAGCGATCGTAGCGGCACTTGTCGCCTTGGTGCAGATAAACATCATTGATGCTGGCGCCAGTATAGATAACTGTGTCATCAAAAATAAGACCTTTTAAATGTAATACGCCAAACAGCTCTTTGGTCTTGACTAATACCCCATACAAATCTATTTTTTGTGGATACTGTTCGGCAATCGATCGATAAAAACCTTGGTTGCCTAGACAGCTGGGGTCTCCAATCAGCCCTCGTTGCGCGCGGTGCGCATCGACAAATATTTTGATCACTAGCTGTGGATGTTGTTGTTTAGCTTTGTAAAGAGCATGTAAAATCTCTTTACCGGCATCATCTTCCTGTAGATAGAGGGCGGTAATATAAATACGTTGAGTTGCTGTATTAATATGCTCTAATATTGATTTTTTAAAATCTTTGGCGCTGGGAATGACGTGAAATTCTGCGGCGTTAAGAGATATTTGATGAGCATTTGTAGGTGATAGCATTTAAATTTTTTAATCCAATAAACAAGTCGCGAATATATCATATTCAAACTGAAAATTGCATCATTACTAGGTTACATAAATTAGCTTTTTGTAAAATATAGCATACTATTGAGTTTTGTTGATTGTTTACATAGCGTTAAGGTCTGTGGCTGACTAGTCACAGGGTAAATAAATCCAACTAATGACATAAACCGGACCAAACTTCTGCCGCTTCCTCGAGCTTTTTTACACAGAGTTTAGTGTCATTGCTATTGGTTTCGCTCAATAGTGTTTTTATGGTATCGATTTTATCATGCATTTGTAGTTGGCTTTCATCGTCATTGCCGTAGCGGATAATGAGATGAATGACCGAGTCGAGTGAGAACATTAGAAAAGCTATTTGTGCTTTTTCAAGATCTTTTCGATATTGACCCGTTATATCAAGGCCTTCATCTTTGACCAAATGCAGGTATTGGTTAATGAGGTGGTTGGCTTCGTTTAACTTGCTGTTTAATTGTCGATTGATCATTTTGCTATCCTTAGCTTTTATGAGGCCTCAACTAACTTACCCAGAGGGTATGATAATTGCGCTCGGTAATCAGGGGTTTTGCCCTGTCTTACCTTCGCTCGCAACGTTATGCAGAGGTCTCTTTATATGTTTTTCTTTAAGGATAGCTGCTTTTTATTTTTTTGCTTAAAATTAATTTTGATTAA
Source organism: Osedax symbiont Rs1 (assembly GCA_000416275.1). Taxonomy (GTDB): domain Bacteria; phylum Pseudomonadota; class Gammaproteobacteria; order Pseudomonadales; family Balneatricaceae; genus Rs1. The sequence goes on along the minus strand of ASZJ01000018.1, from coordinate 30,935 downwards.
GAGCTAGTGGCTCGGGCAATCGCTTGTATTTTAGCGACTATTGCTCTGAGTCCATTGCCTCTGGTAGGGCTAAGATGTTGTTCTAAATCAAGTTGTTGAAAGTAATCGGTGACATTAAAAGCCAGTATATCTACGGCTGTTTTGTTGTTAAATGCCGCCATCACTAAGGCGAGCAAGCCCCGTACTATGATGGCATCGGAGTCTACGACAAAGCTTAGTTTATCATCAGTTGCCTGTACGTCGATCCAGACGTTGCTTTGGCAGCCTTTAACTAAGCGCTCCTGAGTCTGTAGCTTTGGATCCATTTTCGGCATTTCTTCCCCAAGGTCAATGAGGTACTTATAACGCTCTTCCCAGTCGTCAAAAAAGTCTAAATCTTCAATTATCTCAGCGCTGCTCGGCAGTGACATATTTTATTCCAAGTTAAAAAGTAAGGTAAGGGGCGTATGTTGGTTAAAAAAACAAACCTGTTTCTAGCTGCGCTTCTTCGCTCATCATGTCCTTGTGCCAAGGTGGGTCAAAAACTAATTCAACATTGACCTGCTCAACATTGGGAGCCATAGCGACTCGGTATTCCACATCGCTAACCAAGATTGGCCCCATGCCACAGCCGGGTGCCGTTAGCGTCATTTTGATATTAGCCGATTTAGTCGCCTGATCAATATCAACTTGGTAAATAAGCCCAAGATCGACTAAATTAACCGGAATTTCAGGATCGAATACACTTTTGATTGCCTGCCAAACTTGCTCGGGATTGATTTGATCAGTATTGTTTTCTGAGAAGCTAATCACTTCTGGTGTTCGGCCAATGGCGCTCGCATCAGTGCCATCGATACGCAACATATTGCCTTGCCAAGTGATCGTATAGTTGCCGCCTAAATCTTGATTGATACTGATAAATTGCCCTGCGGGAATAGATGTCATCTGACCGGAGGGAACTCGTCGGGCGGGGCATTCTCGTTGCGTTACCACCATGTTCTGTTGCATATAAGGTCTTCTTTGAGTGTGTTGTGAAAAGAGGCGCGATGAGTCGCTATTTAAACTGCGATAATAGGCTTATTGATCGCGAAATCAAGCAGATCTCGCTGGATTATACGACAAGTGCTCAGCATGACTGCCCCGCGAAGAGAGCGGCGAAAGTGCTGCGCTTAGTAGTGCGGCGTTAAAAACAGACTGAATGTGCTCATTTATAGCTATAACACCCATTAGAGAGAGGCGCGTTGCTTGCGTTTGAGATGCAAATTTGGGCCCAGTTAAAGCTGTTGGCTAGGTTTCTATTCGACGGCCTTGCCTTGTTTTCGCAGCTTTAATAAGGCCTCTGAAAGAGGCCGTATTAGACGGTAAAACTCTCACCGCAACCGCATTCGGCGATCACATTGGGGTTGTTAAATTTGATCACTCGGTTGACGCCTTCCAGTACGTAATCAATCTCGGTGCCTTTGGCTATTTCAGCGGCTTTGTCTGATACTGCAAGTTTCACGGTTGAATTGAGTGTCAGCAGCTGATCTCCATCCTCAAGCTTGGATACATAGTCAAGAACATAAGCGTATCCAGTACAGCCGCTTTTTTTAATGCTCAGGCGAATCAATTGCTCAGGGCTGTATTCTAGCTTTTTGCTAAAATGTTTGATCGCTTTATCAGTCACCGTTATGTCAACTTTTTTAGGGTCGAAGGTTTCAATAGACATAATGTTCTCCAGCAAAAATTAACCTAAATTGTAGTATTAGCTAACTCTTGTATTGTGTTAATTCTAGGCAATATGTAATTAAGCCCACCGTTCGGGGTGTTTTGGCATTAATCACATTACCGCGTATAAGGTAGGCCCGGCTATCTTAAGCGAGCATTTCTCGCACTTTTTTCAACCCTATAAATAACTGTTCAACTTCATCGCAAGTGTTATATAGTGCGAAAGAAGCTCTGGCAGTACCAGGCACTTTAAGGCGTTCCATTAGAGGTTCTGCGCAGTGGTGTCCGGTTCTTATAGCTATTCCTTGGCGATCTAAAATAAAGCCAATATCGGCAGGGTGTCCACGATCCATGACAAAGCTTAAAACTGGCACTTTTTGTTTGGCGGAGCCGATGATTTGAAGGCCCGAAAAATCTTCTGCCATTTCAGTGGCTAGTGCCAGCAGTTTGCTTTCGTGGGCGAGTACTGCAACTGTGTCTAGCTGTGTAAACCAGTTGATGGCCGCGGCAAAGCCAATAGCGCCACAAATATTAGGTGTGCCTGCTTCCAGGCGATAGGGCAGCGTATTCCACTGTGCGTCTTGATAGCTAACATGGCTAATCATCTCGCCGCCGGTCTGCCAAACTGGCCAGTCTTGCAACAGTGCTTCTTTGCCCCACAACACGCCTAATCCGGTAGGTCCGTAAAATTTATGACTGGAAAAGGCATAAAAATCACAATCGAGATCTTGTACGTCAACGTCGCAGTGGGCGATGCTTTGCGCGCCATCAATCATCACCAGTGCGTAATTATTACTGTGATCTCTGATGGTTTTTATCAGCGATTTAATCGGGTTGATCGTTCCCAGTGCGTTGGATGCATGTGGGAGAGATGCCAGTCGAGTATGGCTATTAATAAGTTGCGCATACTGCTCAATCATTAGTTCACCCGCATCATTAATGGGGGCGATAACGAGTGTGGCGCCACTGGCTTTGCAGGCTTGTTGCCAAGTGACAAGGTTGGCATGGTGCTCCATCTGCGTCACTAGCACTTGGTCGCTGGGTTTTAGCAATTTAGCCAAGCCGCAAGCGACAATGTTAATCGATTCAGTGGTGCCAGCACTCCAAATAACTTCGCTGCGAGAATTCGCGTTGATAAATTCAGCGACGGTATCTCGTGCCGCTTCGTAGCTGCGGGTTGCTTGATCGGCAAGTTGGTGAGCGCCACGATGTACGTTAGAGTTGTAATTGCTGTAGTAATCAACCATGGCGTCTATGACTGCCTGTGGTTTTTGCGTGGTCGCAGCATTGTCTAAATACACTAAAGATTTATTGTGTACTGAACGCTGCAGTATTGGAAATTCTTTGCGAATCTCTAGAACATCAAAAGCCATGGTTAACGTATCTCCATGTTTGCAAAGCGCTGACGTAAGATTGGGCGCAGCCATTGTGCAATGGCGGCATTGTTCATTTGGTCAACTAACTCATTGATAAAACCGAAGCTGAGCAGCACTTGTGCATCTCCACGGTTAACGCCTCTAGATTGCAGATAGAACATCGCCTCGTCATCGATTTCGGCAATGGTAGCACTGTGCGCGCAACGTACATCATCGGCATATATTTCTAGTTCCGGCTTAGTGTTAATCTGCGCATTGTCCGAGAGTAGTAAATTGCGATTATTCATTGCCGCTAAGATTTTTTGCGCATTGCGATGAATGTGGATGCGTCCATTGAAGATCGCATTGGCACGATCTGCAACAATACAGCGGATGTTTTGCTCGCTGACACCATTTGCAACTGTGTGCTCAATAGCGCTGTGTAAGTCAAAGACCTCTTTGCCATCGAGTAAGTAGATGACGTTGGCCTTGGCGTTGCTATGCTCGCCGGTATGGATGATGTCCATGTCAACTCTTGAGAGCTGGCTGCCGAAACCGATTAAATTACTGTTTAGCTGTGATGACGTGCCCAAGTGAAAATGACACCCGCCAACACTGATGGCCTGCTCGCATTGCATGGCTAATCGATAGTGTTCCAAATAGGCATGGTCTGCAATTTGGTATTCTGCAAAGCTGGTATTAAAGCTGAGCTGATCGCCTTGCAATTGCTCAATCACTGTCACTTTTGCCCGTTTACCTAGCCGTACTAAAATTCGGGTATGCGATTGAGAGTCTAAACTAAAGCTTTGCGCAATACGGATTGGCTGGTCGATACACTGATCTTCAGCGACATCAATAATGCAACCCTGGGTGGCCAAGGTGTCGTTGATCAAACCGAAAAAGTGATGTTTAGGCTTGGTTTGATTAAAGCTACTCAGAGCCCAGCTTAGGTCTGCGCCCTCTGACAGGGAGGAAATTGTAAGTCCTTCTGGCAGAAGTTGAGTGGAGGCGCTACGATCGAAAATGCCATCGACAAAAATCAAGTCGATAGCCTGTAAATTCGGGATTTTGCTACAGCTGTTCTGCTCTGCTTGGATCTGCGGATCATTTGCGGATTTGAAAACAGCGCGCTCGATGACATTGATTGGCGTGTATTTCCAAGCTTCTGTCTGTCTGGTTGGCCATGCGGTGCTTTTAAGTAAAGACAGAGATTGCGCTCGCTTTGGCGATAGCCAGTCATCGATTTTTTCAGCTTGGTGGATGGTTTCTGCTAGCCAGTTGCTCATGCGCTGGCTTCCTGTGCATTTCTGTCATAAGACTCTAGCCATGCATAGCCTTGAGCTTCTAGTTCAAGTGCTAGCTCTGGACCGCCACTCTTGATTATTTTGCCATCTGCCAACACGTGGACGAAATCGGGTTTAATGTAATCGAGCAAGCGCTGGTAGTGAGTGATGACGATAAACGAGCGCTGACCGTCGCGCTGGCTATTAATGCCTTCGGCGACAATTTTTAGCGCGTCGATGTCCAGCCCAGAATCCGATTCATCTAAAATACTTAAAACCGGCTCTAACAAAATCATTTGCATGATTTCATTACGTTTTTTCTCGCCACCTGAAAAGCCTTCATTAACGCCTCGTTTAAGGAAAGCCAAAGGTAAATTAACTTGCTTGCAAGCCGCTTTGGCGCGTTTCAGAAAGTCAGATGAGCTCAATGTTTCGAGGCCGCGTGCTTTTCGCTGAGAGTCTACCGATACTTTTAAAAATTCCATGTTGCTAACGCCGGGGATTTCAACTGGGTATTGGAAAGCCAGAAACAAGCCGGCAGCAGCACGATCTTCAACCTCTAAATCTAATAAGTCAGTACCGTTTAGGGTTGCGCTACCCTGAGTTACTTGATAGCCGTCACGGCCTGTCAAAGCGTAGCCTAAGGTGCTTTTTCCGGCGCCATTAGGGCCCATGATTGCGTGCACTTCACCTGGCTTGATGCTCAGAGTTAGGCCTTTGATGATATCGTTATTTGCAACATTTACATGTAAGTTGTTAATTTTTAACATTGTGCTTTAATCCTAAAATCATTACCAATCTATGGGTAATCTGCTTAAATTTGAAAGGGATTCTTTTTTAAGGGGTTAGCCCACAGATCCTTCAAGACTGATTTCTAAGAGCTTTCCTGCTTCTACAGCAAACTCCATCGGTAATTCTTTAAATACTTCTTTGCAAAAGCCGTTGACGATCATCGAAACTGCCTTTTCTGGATCGAGACCGCGCTGTCGACATAAAAACATTTGGTCATCGCTGACCTTAGAAGTGGTTGCTTCGTGTTCTACAATGGCGGTGGGGTTACGACTTTCAACATAGGGAAAAGTATGAGCTCCGCACTTGTCTCCAATCAGTAGCGAATCACATTGGGTGAAGTTTCGCGCGCCGCTCGCGCCTTTGCCCATGTGCACTAATCCACGATAGGTGTTGTTACTTTTACCGGCTGAGATGCCTTTGGAGATAATTGTTGAGCGAGTGTTTTTGCCCAAGTGGATCATTTTGGTGCCAGTGTCTGCCTGCTGCGCACCGCGGGTGAGCGCTACCGAATAGAACTCGCCAATGCTGTTGTCGCCTTTTAATATACAGCTTGGGTATTTCCAGGTGACAGCGGAACCGGTTTCTACCTGGGTCCAAGAAATTTTAGCATTGGTGTGGCAAATGCCGCGTTTGGTGACAAAGTTATAAATTCCACCCTTGCCGTTTTCGTCGCCTGGGTACCAATTTTGTACCGTTGAATATTTGATTTCGGCATCGTCCAGACAGATGAGTTCGACCACCGCTGCATGCAGTTGGTTTTCGTCTCTCTGGGGGGCGGTACAGCCCTCTAAATAACTAACATGACTGCCCTCATCGGCGATAATCAGAGTGCGCTCAAATTGCCCGGTATTTAGCTCGTTAATTCTAAAGTAGGTAGACAGCTCCATCGGGCAGCGCTTACCTTTAGGAATGTAGACGAAAGAGCCATCGGTAAACACCGCGCAATTTAAAGCGGCAAAAAAGTTATCTTTTTGACTGACCACTGTTCCCAAGTATTTTTTCACTAATTCAGGATGCTCTTTGATGGCATCCGAAATAGGGCAGAATATAACCCCTTGCTCTTTTAGTTTTTCTCTAAAAGTGGTGACCACTGAGACGGAATCAAACACGACGTCGACGGCAATGCCAGCCAGCTGTTGCTGCTCTATTAAGGGAATGCCTAATTTCTCGTAGGTTCTCAATAGTTCAGGATCTACTTCATCGAGGGATTTAGGACGTTCGTCCATGCTTTTTGGAGCGCTGTAATAGGCAATCGATTGGAAATCTATTTTTTCATATTTGATATGCGCCCAATCTGGCTCTGGCATTTTCTGCCATAGCGCAAAAGCTTTTAAGCGCCAATCAAGCATCCATTGTGGCTCGTCCTTCATCGCTGAAATTCGACGCACTACACTCTCGTCAAGTCCGGGGGCGAATGTTCTTGATTCTATATCTGAGACAAATCCAGCTTCATACTCTCTGGCTAATGCTTCGTCTAATTGGTCTGTCATATTCTGTTGCTCACACTTGGGGTATATAATTCAATAAGAGAAACTAATGCAACTACTCTAAATGGAAGTTTGATTGCGATACTATTAGTCACTCAATATAGGGGTTAAATGCTGTTTTGATTGAAATTTAAGTTTTGCACACCATTTTGGCGCATTGATATTTGCGCAATGTCTTTTCGCGCAACTAGCGATGCCAAGCTAATGCCACTTAAAAATTGATGTATTTGATCGCTTAAATCTGTCCATAAATGGTGGGTAAGACAAAAGTCGCCATGTTGGCAATCTCCTGCTCCTGCGCAACTGGTCGCATCGATTGACTCATTGACCGCATCAATAATTTGCGCAACATTTATGTGGCTAGTCTCTCTATTCAATTGATAACCACCACCGGGGCCGCGAACGCTGTTAACTAGATGTCCCTTTCGTAATTTAGAGAAAAGCTGCTCTAGGTAAGAGAGCGATATTCCCTGTCGTTCAGATATGCTTGCTAGGCTAATAGGGCCATTTTTGGTATGCAGTGCTAAATCTAGCATGGCAGTGACGGCATATCTTCCTTTTGTTGTTAAGCGCATTGGCAGTCCATTGAGATTATCTAAAGATCTAATTATGGAGAAACCTAGTATTTTAGTCAAGTATTGTAAAAGCTTTATTTGACGGTGGCTTAGCCCTAAATCTATTTTATTTAGGGTAGATGTTTATCGGGCGAATGGACTGCTCTAAAAAGAGGGTGGGCCAGCTGCTTTGGCGCTAAGCCTGGTCGGGGTTTACGACCGGCTAATAGTTTGGGGAAGCGGGGTGATTTATAATTACTGGTATTTTTTTTGCCGTTGATAGACTTTGTTCGGGTAGGTTACTTTTCCTCGCGAGCCGTTATATCTAGCGAGGGCTTTGGTCATATTTCCTTTTTCTAGATCTAAATAGTGTTTTAAAATGGTGCAGCCGTAGCGAATATTGGTGTCTATATCGATTAAATTATCGACAGGCTCGCCAAATTCTAACTTCCAAAATGGCATTATTTGCATCAGTCCTTGAGCGCCAGCAGGCGAGAGGGCGTAGCGATTGAAATGGCTTTCTGTCTCTATTAGTCCAAGCACTGTATCTATCGGCAGTTGGTGCAGAGCTGCTTGGCTGTGTGCCGCTTTGAGTATTTGAATCCGCTCTAGTTTGTCGCTAACTAAATGTTCGATTCTTCCCGACATGTCAATTAGCCAAACTTCCGCGTCAAAGCGGTCGCTAAAGCTAGTGGCTTGCGCAATGGTGCTTTTTAAAGCGCTGCGTAGTGCTGGGCTGATTGCCGTGAGATCAGCAGCTTGTTGTGCAGAGCTGATTTGGCAAAAGAGACAGAGAATAGCGGGTATTAATACCCGCTGTTGGAAGCGCAAAATTTATGCTCTGATTTTTTCAACAAGATACTGGCAGGCGTCGGTGGAGCTAATGTCTTGTTTTTCAGTATCGCAGCGGCCTTTGTATTCAAATGTGCCAGCCTTGATACCGCGATCAGAAATAACCACGCGATGAGGCATGCCCATCAGTTCCATATCGGCAAATTTAACCCCGGGACGCTCTTTCCTGTCGTCTAAGAACACTTCGATTCCCGCCGCTGTTAGCGCTTGGTATAGCGCGTCAGTGGTGTCGCGCACTTCTGTTGATTTATCGTAATTCAAAGGCACTAGGGCGATTTGAAAAGGAGCGAGGTTGGCAGGCCAAATTATGCCGTTGTCATCGTGATTCTGCTCAATAGATGCAGCAACTATACGAGTGACGCCGATGCCGTAGCAACCCATATACATGTTCTTCGATTTGCCGTTCTCGTCGAGTACGGTTGCATTCATCGCCTCAGAGTATTTAAGCCCAAGCTGGAAAACGTGACCCACTTCAATGCCGCGTTTAATCGATAACTTGCCGGTGCCGCACGGGCTTGGATCGCCTTCTTGTACATTGCGCAAATCGGCAATTTCAGGGAGCGCTAAATCTCTTTCCCAGTTGATACCGAAATAGTGTTTGTCATCGATATTGGCGCCTGCGCTAAAGTCAGACATAGTCGCGACACTGCGATCGATGATAACCGGTACTTTTAAGTTGATCGGTCCCAAAGAGCCAGCGCTCGCGCCGATATTGCTAAGCAGCTGCTCGGGGGTGGCAAACGTTAGCGGCTCTTTAACCTGTGCGCAATGTTCAGCTTTTATTTCATTGAGCTGGTGATCGCCGCGCACTAGTAAAGCGACAATTTCAAAGTCGCTATCATCCGCCGCTTCAACAAACAGCGTCTTGACGGTTTTTTCAATGGGGAGATCGAATTGTTCTACTAGTGCGGCAATGGTTTTTGCATTAGGTGTATCGACCATAGTTAATGCTTGAGTGGCTTCAGCTCTGGCCTCTGTTGGAGCAAGTGCCTCTGCCGATTCGACGTTAGCGGCGTAATCGCTCTGGTCAGAAAATGCGATATCGTCTTCACCAGATGAGGCTAGTACATGAAACTCGTGGGAACCTGAACCGCCGATTGAGCCGTTGTCGGCAATTACTGGACGATAATCTAGGCCTAGACGATCAAAAATCTTCACATAGGCGTCGAACATATCCTGGTAGGTGTCTTGTAGTGAGCTTTTACTAATATGAAATGAGTAAGCGTCTTTCATGATGAATTCACGCGAGCGCATTACGCCAAATCTAGGGCGGATTTCATCTCTGAACTTAGTTTGAATTTGATAAAAATTGACCGGTAGCTGCTTGTAGCTGCGCAGTTCCTTCTTAACGATATCAGTGATGACTTCCTCGTGAGTAGGGCCTAGGCAAAATTCGCGATTGTGACGATCTTTAATACGTAGTAGCTCGGGGCCGTACTCTTCCCAGCGCCCTGATTCTTTCCATAATTCAGCAGGTTGAACTGAGGGCATCAGTACTTCTTGGGATCCAACGCTATCCATTTCCTCGCGAATTATTTTTTCTACTTTGCGAACAACTCTCAAGCCTAAGGGGAGCCATGAGTACAGGCCAGAGGCAGATTGTCTGATCATACCTGCTCTGAGCATAAGTTGATGGCTGATGACTTCCGCATCAGAGGGAGTTTCTTTTAAAGTCGCGATTAAAAATTTGCTAGCGCGCATAGTAGGTTCTGGCCTTTGCATAGATGAAGTTGAAAGTTAATAGCTGATATTTTATGAGGAGTTGTTAGTTTGAACAAGAGGGAGAGAGTAAATATGTATAAAATGTGCCGTTAAATATGATATTTGTGCGTCGAGCTGAGTGAGAGTTGATTTTAATCTCTGTAATCAAACAATGTTTACCACGTATAGCGGGCTTTTGTTATAATTGCTCCACTGTTTTACTAATACCTGAATCCGTGATCGATCAATGAGTACCCAAAGCTACAATCCTAAATTTGTAGAAGCGATGAAAATATTAACCAAAATGTCGGAAGAGGAGCGTTTGTCGGAGGAAAACAAAGCGATATTTGAGCAGGCGATGAATTATGCTCCGCTGGACATTCAGCCGCAATTAATTGCTATTCGCAAAAAGTATGATGATTTACATTAGGGAGTTGTTGTTAATCTGTGTCTTGGTGCAAGGCGGGGTGTTGCTGATCTGAGTGTTTATACAAAGTGGTGTTTGTGGCAAGGCAAGCGTGGGGCTCTTTAATATAGGAGCTGCTCGTTTATCTATGAAAACAATAAAAGGCAGCCAAGGCTGCCTTTTATTTGTGTCAGACAAGCTAAATCTACTACTGAGGGAGGGTGTCGCTCAATAAGGATTGCGAGTTAGCTGGTCTGATTTTTATTAGCGTGCGCGGTAAACAATACGACCTTTATTTAAGTCGTAAGGCGTCAATTCAACTTTTACCTTGTCGCCTGTAAGAATACGGATGTAGTTCTTACGCATTTTTCCGGAAATATGAGCAGTGACAACGTGACCGTTTTCTAACTCTACGCGGAACATTGTGTTAGGCAGAGTATCAATTACAGTGCCTTCCATTTCTATGCTTTCTTCTTTAGCCATTAATTACCTACCTGTGGAAAGTGCTGAATGGGCCAAGAACCCACTGCAGAGCGGCCCGTATTCTGCCAAAAATACCACACAATATCAAAGGAATTATGGAACTAAAGTTAAATAAGTAGATTCGACCGAAACTTGTAGTTATAAGGAGTGGCAGGGTTTGCCTAGATTGGCTTAAAAATCATACTTAAATTCCCGTTCGAGTCATTTATGTCAGAGAGTTGATATGGTTTTGTGATTAGAGAGGGCTAAATGACTTTGGCTCCAGCCTACGGGCCTATGAATAAGTCGCACCTACTCTGGCGGACAGAGAAAATAGGGTTAACGTTAACAGCTTGGCAGGTCGTCAGTGCGTCTGAGCCGTCGCCTCAATCGCGAGCGGCTATGTGGGTAAGTGGCGTGTGCTACTTACTCATCGTCTCCTCAGTTATCGCTAACCAGCGGCCCTTTATTAATAGTTCCATAGGTCGATAATCGGTTTTGTACTGCATTTTTTGGCAGTTGTCGACCCAGTACCCTAAATATAAAAAGTCGAATTTACGGTGTTGTGTTTCGAAAATCTGCCAGAGTATGGCGTAAGTCCCCAAGCTTCTTTTGGCATATTTGGGGTCGAAAAAGGTATATACCGCCGATAGTGAACGATCAAAAATGTCCATAGTTGCAATCGCGATAAGCTGTTTTGAGGGCAGTCTGAATTCAATAAATAAGCTCTGCTGTTTTGATTCTACCAAGAAACTTTTAAACTGCTCAGGAGAGGGGGGGTACATGTCACCATGTCGGTGTCGTTGGTTGATGTATTTTTCATATAGTTGATAATACTCTTCGCTATATATAGGCTCCACTTGCCTGACTATTAAGTCGCTATTTTTCCTGAAAACTCGCTTTTGGGAATTGGAGGGTGCAAAAGAATCAACCAAAATACGAATCGATATACAAGCTTGACAGCTATCACAATGTGGCCGGTAAATATGACTGCCGCTGCGTCTAAACCCTAATTCAGAAAGTTGAGAATAGACGGACTGACTGATAATTAATTTTGGATCAAGAAACAGAGTTTTGGCTTTAGTGTTATCTAAGTAGCTACAATCGTGTTCGGGGGTAGAGTAAAACTGTAAGTCCGCAAGCTGTGTCATGTTTATTAGTCGATTGCTGATGAGGGTGATTTATTGTAGCAACTAGATTTAAGAATGTTCAAGTATTCCACGACCGATAAACGATTAAAATCTGCTGCTCGCTGTTGGCTCATGGGGATTTTTCACTCACACATTCAAAACATCCGTGGGGTTAATTGTTAGCTTCCAAGGCGTGTTCTTAGCCGTTGGTGAATTAGCATCAATGTCGTTTAAATAATCCAGGAAGAGCTCTCTGCTTATTTCTGTCGCCCCTAAACTCTGTAGGTGATTATTGTGAACTTGGCAGTCAATAAGCTGGAACCCCCATTGCTTTAATTGAGCGGCTAAATAGCAAAAGGCGATTTTTGAAGTGTTAGACCGTCGGCTAAACATCGATTCGCCAAAGAACACACGGCCGAGTGCTAAACCGTACAAACCGCCTACCAACAAATTGTCGTCCCATACTTCAATTGAATGCGCGACGCCCTGATCAAACAAATGGCAGTATGCCTGCTGAATGTCATCGGTTATCCATGTCCCCTCGTCACTTGCCCTAATTTCAGAACAGCTCTGGATGACTTGATTAAATGCTAAATCAAAAGTGATTCTGTATTGGTTTTTTTTGATCTGCTTTTTTAAGCTTTTGGAAATATGCAGTTGCGATGGAATCAATACACATCTAGGTGCAGGGCTCCACCATAGAATAGGTTCGCCTTGATTAAACCAAGGGAAAATACCTTTTTTGTAAGCGGCTATTAATCGATTTGGGGTTAGGTCACCACCTGCTGCCAGAAGGCCGTTCGGTTCTGCAAGTGCGGTGTCTATCGCGGGAAAGCTATGATTGCTCATCGAGAGCCATGGCACCATGAAATAGTGTCTCCTGAAGAATACTACCGGCATCAATCAATTGATTATTGCCGATAGGGTCAGTTTTAAGGTGTTACAGCTGTTGCAAAATTTGTTCTGCACTGCTGTTTTCAAGACCTGCCTCATCAACGGCTAAGTAGCTTAAAACCCCGTTGTCGATAATCATCGCATAGCGCTTTGATCTGGTGCCCATATGAAACTTGCTAGCGTCCTTGTCTAGGCCGATCGCCTGAGAGAAAGTGGCATTCCCATCGGCTAACATAACAATGTTTTCTGCATTGGCGCTTTTTCCCCACGCGCTCATTACAAAAGCATCGTTGACCGAAATACAGGCAACTAAATCAACTCCGGCTGCTTTTAACTGGTCAAACATGACGACAAAACCAGGTAGGTGGGCAGCGCTGCAGGTCGGGGTGAAAGCGCCTGGCACAGCAAACAATACTACTTTCTTAGCGGCAAATTCAATGAGGGTATCAAAGGATTCAGGGCCTTTAACTCCCATGACTTTTAGCGTGCAAGCGGGAATCTTATCTCCAATCTTAATCATGTGCGTCTCTCTATTATTAATGGGCTGTTGAGTATATAAATTGGCTAATTATCAAATAGCTATTGTTATTGGTCGTCCAAAAATTTTTCAGCATCTAGGGCAGCCATACAGCCAAAGCCGGCGGAAGTGACAGCTTGGCGGTAGATGTGGTCACAAACATCCCCGGCGGCAAATACCCCTTCAATACTGGTTTGAGTGGCATTGCCAGTAAGGCCTGATTGAATCGTTAAATAGCCATCACGCATCTTAAGTTGGCCGTTAAATAACTCAGTGTTAGGTTTGTGGCCAATGGCTATAAAAGCGCCTGAGACGTCTAAGGTAGACATCTCACTTGATGTGCTACTTTTGAGGCGAATTCCGGTTACGCCCATCTCATCACCAAGTACTTCTTCTAATTGATGATTCCAGAGGATGTTGATATTGCCATTTTTTTCTCGATCAAACAGTTTGTCTTGTAAAATCTTTTCAGCGCGCAGTGAGTCTCTTCTGTGAACTAAGGTCACTTGGTCGGCGATATTCGATAGGTACAAAGCTTCTTCTACAGCAGTGTTGCCACCGCCAATCACCGCGACTTTCTGCCCTCGGTAAAAAAAACCATCGCAAGTAGCGCAGGCGCTGACGCCTTTACCCATAAATTTTTCTTCAGATTCAAGGCCTAAATATTGTGCGGTGGCCCCAGTGCAAATAATTAGTGCATCGCAAGTGTAGGTCGTTGAATCGCCGGTTAAGGTAAAAGGTCTTTGAGAGAGATCTACTTTGTTAATGTGATCAAAAATGACTTGAGTATCAAAACGTTCCGCGTGCTGTTGCATGCGTTGCATAAGCTCAGGCCCCTGTACACCATTGACATCCCCTGGCCAGTTATCGACATCAGTGGTGGTGGTTAATTGACCGCCCGCTTGAATTCCAGTAATGACCACGGGATTGAGGTTGGCTCTGGCCGCGTATATAGCAGCTGTATAGCCTGCAGGGCCGGAGCCTAAAATCACTAACCTATGGTGCTGTTTTTCGCGCATGTCTCTATCCCAAAAAATGAAAAGTTATTACATCTATATGTGGTGTTGATCTTGCTTTTCAAGCATTGACAGTCTTTGAAGTTAATTTAGGTTTACAAGCAAAACATTCTGCATTTGTGTGGCAAATAACCAAAGCTTTCCTATATTTATCTTATAAGTTTTACCGGATTTACTTGAGTTGCTGAAAAAAGCATGTGAGTGGCTGGTCAAATCTGCACCTAAAGAGTGATATGAGGTGGGTAAAATTAAATAATGGAAAAAGATCTGTAGCAAAAAACTCTTGGTATTTAGTTGCATAAACTGTACTTAAGTACACTTTTTAAATTTTGTTGCAGGGTTTATATTATGCTTTTATTGCATGTTTATGTTTGGTTAATAAAAAGTTCATCTTTAATTAACAAACAGTTTATTTTTCTCTCTGAATTAGAGAGGTCGAAGGAGTGATCTATGATAGTTGGCCGTATATCCCTAATAATTGGCAAAGCAGTTGCTATAAAGTCTGATGGAAGTTCACGAGAACTAAGCTTAGGGGATAACATTGAATCTGATGAGTTAATTAGTGTCTCAGTGGGTGGTAAAATTGTTGTGGACACAAATGCTGGAGAACAAGTCACCGTTAACGCTAATGAGACTTGGGTTGCAGCTTCTTCGGCTAGTTCTTCAAGCACACCTAGGGCAACTACTGATGCATCCGGTCAACCATTGGATCCGAATAGTGTCGAGGCAATTCAAGCGGCCTTATTAGCAGGTGCCGATCCCACAGAGGGGGCAGAAGCGACGGCTGCAGGAGCCGAGGGGGCAGCAGGAGCAGGTGGAGAAGGTAATGAAGGAAGTAGCTTTGTTCGCCTAGGGCGCGGTAATTCGTCGGCATTGGATAGTGGCTTAGATTTCGACACTATTGGTCAAACGGCTAATACTGAGCAGTTCAATGCGTTTGATCCTGAGGTTTTTCAATCGGCTTCACTGGGTGGCGTGGGCAGCGGCTTTGTTGTTTATGATGATATCGGTAGTGATGGGCTTCCCAGTGATGCTCGTGAAGTGATAGTCAATAATTCATCGACCAACGATTCAGCGCCGACGCTTGAAGGAGTTGGTGCAGAGGCTGGCGCCGTCATTAGAATATACGACAATGGTGTATTAATCGCATCTGTGACAGCCAATCCAGACGGTACTTGGCAAATAGATACGCCGATATTAGCAGATGATTCCCATTCAATTACTGTTACTCAGCAACAGGCTGGCTTTACTGAAAGTGCGCCGTCTGCCCCGATTAACTTTATTGTAGACACACAGCCGCCAGCGGCACTGAGTTTTATTGCACTAGATGATCAAGGGAATATTACAGGGCCGATTAATAGCGGTGATAGTACCGATGATACCCGGCCTACTTTTTCTGGTAGTGACGCGGAAGCTGGTGCAGCTATCGATCTTCGCGATGAAAATGGTACTTCAATAGGCAGTACTACTGCTGATGAAAATGGTAAATGGTCAATCACCCCAGAAGCACCACTTACCGAGGGTGAACATCAGGTAACTGCAGTGCAAACCGATCTTGCAGGCAATCAAGGTCCAGTCAGCGAGGCGCTGGAATTCACTGTAAAACTTGGGCCTGATGCGCCTGTTTTAAATAATATTATCGATGATGTGGGTTTACAGACTGGAGAGATAGAAAACGCCACGAGCACCGATGATTCGCGCCCAGTTATTAGTGGCACCGCTGAAGCTGGCAGTACCATTACTTTATTGGATAACGGACAAATAGTCGGCACAGCGGTCGTCGATAGTCAGGGTAACTGGAGTGCAGAGCCCAATATACCGCTGAATACCGGTGATCACAGTATTACTGTCACCGCGACGAATGGAATGGGTAACGTCTCCGAAGAGAGTTCGCCCGCACGTACCTTTACGGTCGACTTACCGGGCCCCGATGCGCCCTCTATAGAAAATGTGCTTGATGATGTCGATCCACAGCAAGGCAATATTAGCAAAGGTACTGGGGTTACCGATGATACCACACCAACGGTGACTGGTTCAGCCCAAGCGGGCGCGACCGTCACTTTATACGATGCTGATAAAAACGTTTTAGGCACTGATATAGCGGATGATGACGGTAATTGGTCGATCGCAATAGCTGACAGCGAAGCCCTTAGTGAAGGCATGCAATCTATCACTGCTAAGGCCGTATTAAATAATATTGATAGCCCGGAAACCGGTCCATATACATTTAAAGTAGATACGGCTACTCCTAGTAAGCCAGGTCCGTTGACTATCACGGATGATCAGGGGGAGACGGTTGGTGTTATCAACAATAATGATACCACTGATGACAGTACACCGACGATTAGTGGCTCTGGAAGCACACCTGGCTCTACAATCAGCGTTTTAGATGGCGATCTAGAAATAGGCACGGCGACCGTGCAGCTGGATGGCACTTGGAGTGTCACGCCCGCAGCACCTTTAACTGATGGGCCGCATAGTATTACCGCGATCGAGACAGCACCAAATGGCAAGGTTAGTGAGCCAAGCACAGCGGTAACTTTTGCTGTGGATACCAGTGCAGTATTGGTGAGTATTAGTTACATCAGTGATGATATCGAAGGCATTGTCGGTGATATTGCGGACAATGGATTAACCAATGATAGAGAACCGACGGTCCAAGGTACGGCAACGGCAGGTGCGGTAGTCACAGTATTACTTGGTGATACCGTGATAGGCAGTACCACCGCTAGTAGTCAGGGAACATGGAGCTTTGCAGTGTCGACCGGTACTCCATTGCTGGAAGGTGATAACCAGCTAACCGCACAAGTACAAAATCCATCAGATGAGACGGTAACCTCGAATCAATTCAACGTCACTTTAGATACCGAAGCACCGAGTAAGATAGATGCGGTGGTCGGAACCGATGATGTTGGTGCCGTACAGGGCAATATCCCCGAAGGTGGTAAAACAGACGATCCGACTCCGACCTTTAGCGGTGGCGGCAATCCTGGAGATGTGATTGAGATCTTTGATCATGGTAAGCCGATCGGCAGCACCACCGTCAATCCAGAAGGTGAATGGGAATTTACACCGAGCACGCCACTGCCACCAGGAGATCACAGCATCACCGTCGCGCCAACTGATCCTGCGGGTAACACCGGCGATCCGAGCGATCCCCTGACCTTTGAAATTGACATCATTACCCCGCCATCGTCACCGAGTATCCAAACAGTCCAAGATAACGTCGGTAATGAAGGTGGAAGAACTATAGATGTGCCGAAAACCAGTGGCGTGACCAACGATGCCACACCGACGATTATTGGGTCATCGGCACCGGGGCTGACGGTTCGAGTCTATAACGATGGCCAGCTATTAGGTGAAACTACGGCTAACGGCGATGGTCACTGGAGCTTTACACCTGCGATCGCCTTTGTCGATGGCGTGTATAAAATCACCGCCGATGCGATTGACGCAGAGGGAGTGGCTAGTGAAGAGACTGGAATATACGACTTTAGGGTAGACCTAAAAACCCCTGATGCTCCGAGTTTTGTGGCACATGACGATCAAGGAGATAGCACTGGTCCAATCAACAACCAAGACACTACGGATGATGCGCAGCCAACTTTTAGCGGCAGTGATGCAGAACCCGGTGCCGTCATCGAACTGCGCGATAGCGATGGAACACCAATCGGCAGTGCAACAGTAAATAATGAGGGTGCTTGGACTATCACCCCCGTGATACCGTTGATCGAAGGTCAACACAAAATCAGTGCCGTGCAAACAGATGCGGCGGGCAATGAAAGTCCGGCCAGTGAATTGACTTTCACTGTCGACCTCGATCCGAATGCAGTGATCATTACCCATGCGGTTGACAATGTAGAGCAAAACACCGGCAATCTCGCTACCGGAACTCGTAGCAATGATCAAACTCCTGAAATTACCGGTACTGCCAAGGCGGGTTCAGTGGTTAAACTCTTTCAAGACAATCTTGAGATAGGATCAGTTACTGCCGATAGCAACGGTGTTTGGAGTATCGTTGTAGCGGAGCTGGCTAATGGTGACTACAACTTTACCGCTACAGCAACGGATGCAGCGAATAACACTGTCACCTCGAATTCCTTCCAGTTAACTATTGATACGCAAGCAGCAGATGCTATTGGTCCGATTGTAGTGACGGATGATGTGGGTAGTATCCAAGGAGAAATTACCGACCAAGGTCGGACCGACGATACCACGCCGACTATTTCTGGAAGTGGTGGGACGCCGGGAGACTATATCCAAGTTTTTGATGGCAACACCTTGATTAGTCCCGATCCAGAGGTCGATCCAGGCAATGCCGTGCGAGTTGACGAATATGGGAATTGGACGTTTACACCGAGTAATCCGCTGCCAGAAGGGGAGCATGAATTTACCGCCCAGCCTGTTGATGCGGCAGGTAATGAAGGAGCTAAAACGGCTTCAGTAACTATTACCATCGACGTGAGTGCACCGGTTGCACCGAACTTAGATAACATCATCGATGATGTGGGCGAGCAAACCGGAGAAATAGACAATGCCTCGACCACCGACGATGCGCGACCTACCATTAGTGGCACCGCAGAAGTGGGCAGCACCATCACCTTACTTGATAACGGCAAAATAATCGGCACTGCTATCGTTGATGATTTGGGTAACTGGAGTACAGAGCCTAATATACCGTTGAATACGGGGGATCACAGTATAACGGTCACGGCGACAGATGAAGCGGGTAATGTCTCAGCAGAGAGTTCGCCAGCACGTACCTTTACTGTCGATTTGCCGGGCCCAGATGCCCCTTCGATAGACAATGTAATTGATGATGTCGATCCACAGCAAGGCAATATCAGTAAAGGCACCGGTGTCACCGATGACACGACGCCAACAGTGACCGGTTCCGCTCAAATAGGCGCGACGGTCACCTTGTACGATGCTGATAAAAACGTTTTAGGTACAGCTGTCACCGATGACCAAGGTAACTGGTCAATCGCAATAGCGGATAACAAAGCCCTCAGTGAAGGCATGCAGTCACTCACTGCCAAAGCGCAACTGAATAATGTAGAGAGCCCAGAAACTGGCGCATACACTTTTGCAGTAGATACATCGACCCCCGACAAGCCAGGGCTGTTGATTATCATGGATGATCAAGGCCCAACGGTCGGTATTATCAGCAATAATGATACCACTGATGACAGTACGCCGACGATTAGCGGTTCGGGAGGCACTGCTGGCTCCACAATCAGCGTCTTAGATGGCGACCGAGAAATAGGCACGGCCACTGTACAGGCGGATGGCACTTGGAGTGTTACACCAGTTGTGCCTTTAGGTGATGGGCGGCATAGTATTAGCGCGACTGAAACTGCATCTAATGGCAAGGTCAGTGAACCTAGCACAGTGGTAGTCTTCACTGTTGATACCAGCGCGGTGCAGGTAAGTATCAGCTACATCAGTGATGATGTCGAAGGCATTGTCGGTGATATAGCAGACAATGGATTAACTAATGATAGCGAGCCTAGTGTTCATGGAGAAGCGACGGCAGGTGCAGTAGTCACAGTGTTGCTCGGTGATACAGTGCTCGGCAGTACTACGGCGAGTAGCCAGGGAACTTGGAGTTTTGTGGTGCCTGCTAATACTCCATTAGCGGAAGGTGCTAATAAGCTAACGGCGCAAGTACAAAACCCATCGGATGATACAGAGACCTCAAATGAGTTCAACGTTACCTTAGATACCCAAGCCCCGAGCAAAATAGATCCAGTGATTGGCACCGACGATGTTGGCACAGTACAGGGAAGCATCGCTGAAGGTGGCAAGACAGATGACCCGACCCCGACCTTTAGCGGCGGTGGTAATCCTGGGGATGTCATTGAAATCTTTGACAATGGCAAGCCGATCGGCAGCACCACCGTCGATGCAGAAGGTAAGTGGCAGTTTACCCCGAGCACACCGCTGCCAGCGGGAGAGCACAGCATCACCGTAGCGCCGACCGATCCTGCGGGCAACACTGGCGATTTGAGTAAACCTTTGAACTTCGCTGTCGACTTTACCCCCGCCAGCGCGGTAACCTTTGATGAAGTATTTGATAATCAAGGCATTAACACAGGTGTCTTAGCCAATGGCGACATCACCGATGACCGCACCCCCGTCCTCAAAGGGACAGGTGCACAAGGTGAGTTAATCACCGTTTACGATCAGGGAGTGGCGATTGCTAGCTTCACCGTGACCTCGGCGACCGGAGACTGGGAGTACGAGCTACAACCCTCTGAAGAGCTTAGTGATGGCGATCACAGCTTAACCGTGACCTCCACCAATGACGCGGGTGCTACCACCGATCCCACTGCTGCGCGTACCTTTAGCCTGGATGGCACACAACCTGCAGCACCGAGTATCAACAGCGTTATCGATAATGACGATGACGGCAGCCTGCACATTCCCAAAGACACCGGTGTCACCAACGATACCACCCCAGTTATCAAAGGCACCGCCGGTGCCAACTTAACCGTGCGAATATTTGATGATGGCGTGCTCTTGGGAGAGACCACCGCGGACGATTTAGGCAACTGGTCGTTTACCGTGCCAGTTGACAAAGCACTGGAGGAAGGTCTGCATAAAATCACCGCCGATGCCGTCAACGACGTAGGCGTCAAGAGTGAGCCGACCGGAAGCTACGACTTTAACGTCGACACCACTGCGGCACCCGCTCCAAGCTTCACTGCGGATGACAATGTAGGAGATAGTCAAGGGGCGATCAACAACAACGATAGCACCGATGATGCCCAGCCGACCTTTAGTGGCACAGATGCAGAAGCGCTAGCGATCATCACCTTGCGCGATACCGATGGCAGCGTATTGGGCAGTACCAAGGCCGATGACCAAGGACACTGGTCGATTACCCCAGTATCCGCGTTGGATGATGGCGAACATACCGTGAGCGCCGTACAAACAGATCAAGCAGGCAATCACAGTCCGGCGAGCACCGCGTTAACCTTCACCGTAGACACCACCGATGTCACCGTGAGCATTACCCATGCTGCAGACAACCAAGAACAGCACATCGACGACATCGCCAGCGGTGGAATCACCAACGATACGACCCCCGAGATAGTCGGTCGAGGCAAGCCCGATGCGGTAGTGACCTTGACTCAAGACGGCGTCGTGATTGGTTCGGTAACGGTGGATAGTGTTGGCGATTGGAGCATTGCTGTTCCAACACTAACCGACAACAAACTATACATCTTTGTGGCGCAAGCTAAAGATACCAACGGCAACCAAGCCAGCACTGGCGACTTTGAGCTAACCTTAGATACCCAAGGTCCAACGGCGATCGATGCGATCACCGTTAGCGACGATGTAGGAGCGATCCAAGGGCAGCTAAGCGATGGCGATAGCAGTGATGATCCGACGCCGACCATCTCCGGTAAAAAAGCCACCCCCGACGACATCATAGAAATATTGGATGATGGCACCGTGATTGGCAGCACCACCGTCGATGCCCTTGGCAACTGGACATTTACCCCAGAAAACGGCTTGCCAGAAGGAGCGCATAAATTTAGTGCTCGCCCTGTCGATCCCGCGGGTAACGTTGGACCTGAGACCGCTGTAGTCAATATCACCTTAGACTTTACGCCGCCGCCAGCTCCGGTTATCACCCAAGTCACCGACGATGTGGGAGTGGCACCGGACATTGGTGAAATAGACAATGGCGAGACCACCGACGATGCACGTCCGACCTTTAGCGGCACCGCAGAAGCGGGCAGTACCATCACCTTACTGGATGATGGGGTTGCCATCGGCACTGCGCTGGTTAATGCGCAAGGAAAATGGAGTGCAGAACCAGAAATACCACTAAACACGGGTGATCACAGCATTACCGTGATCGCGACAGATGCCGCTGGCAACACCTCGCCTGCGAGTGAAGCGCGCACCTTCACTGTTGATTTACCGGGTCCCGATGCACCGGCAATCGACAATGTGATTGATGATGTCGATCCACAGCAAGGCAATATTAGCAAAGGCAGCGGTGTCACCGATGACACCACGCCAACAGTGACCGGTTCCGCTAAAATAGGCGCGACAGTTACCTTGTACGATGCTGATAAAAACGTATTAGGCACCGCTATTGCCGATGACCAAGGCAACTGGTCAATTGCAATAGCAGATAACAAAGCCCTCAGTGAAGGCATGCAATCACTCACCGCCAAAGCGGAACTGGATAATGTCGAGAGCCCAGAAACTGGCGCATACACCTTCAAAGTGGACAGCAGCACTCCAGATGCACCCAGCATGAAAGTGAGTGATGATATCGGCGCTACCCAGGGAGAAATCACCACCACAGATCCGGTGACCGTCACCGATGATGCGACCCCGACCTTAACCGGAACGGATGGCACACCAGGCTCTGTGATCACCGTCAAAGATGGTGATAACGTAATTGGCACGGCAACCGTCGATAAGGATGGCAACTGGAGCGTAACGCCAACAGAGCCATTGGGCAAAGGCCCGCACAGCTTGACCAGTACCGAGACTGGTCCCAATGGCAAGGTCAGCGACCCAAGTCCAGCGGTGGTCTTTAATGTAGATGTCAGCGCGGTAGAAGTAAGTATTACCCGCATTGTCGATGACGTCGAAGGGATCGTTGGCAACATCTCAGACAATGGATTAACCAACGATGCACAGCCAAGTATAGAGGGAACGGCGACTGCAGGCGCAGTGGTCAGCATCTATATCAATGCAGAAAAGAAAGGCGAGGCGACCGCGGACAGCAAAGGAAACTGGAGCTTTAATTTACCGGTTGCTACGCCATTGGTCGAAGGCGCTAATAGCATCGAAGCGAAAATCCAAAACCCATCGGATGATACAGTGACCTCGAACGAGTTCAACGTCACCTTAGATACCCAAGCACCGAGTAAAATAGATCCAGTGATTGGCACCGACGATGTTGGCACAGTACAGGGAAGCATCGCTGAAGGTGGCAAGACAGATGACCCGACCCCGACCTTTAGCGGCGGTGGTAATCCTGGGGATGTCATTGAAATCTTTGACAATGGCAAGCCGATCGGCAGCACCACCGTCGATGCAGAAGGTAAGTGGCAGTTTACCCCGAGCACACCGCTGCCAGCGGGAGAGCACAGCATCACCGTAGCGCCGACTGATCCTGCGGGCAACACTGGCGATCCGAGTGAACCTTTGAACTTCGAAATTGATATCACAGCAGATGATATTGCCATTAACATTACTGAAATTATTGACAATGTGCCACTGCAAGTCGGCGATATTAGCGATGGGGGTTTATCTAATGACATCACTCCTGAATTAAAAGGTACTCTAGATCAAATTTTGCCAGCAGATGGCAAAGTTGAAATATTGCGTGATGGCGTAGTGATTGGTGAGGCGACTACTAATGGCACGGATTGGAGTTATATTGATGCTGCGCTACAAGATGGTCAAACTTATGTGTATACGGCACGTGTCACTGATACTGCTGGCAATGTCGCCGGTGTGTCCACAGCGCGTAGTATTCAAATAGATACTGCAAACCCAGACACTCCTATTGTTGATTTGGCGACGCGCTCAGATTCGACCTTGGTAGGGTTAGAGTCTTTGGATCATATTCTGAAGCATGATGATTTTACGATTTTCAAGCAGTTAGAATTTGACGGAAAAACCGATGCATCAGAGGCTGGTAGTATTGTGTACTATTATGCCTACGCTACTAATGCCAGAAAAAATGCAGCGGGTAATTTAACTGATGAGGGAACTCACCATGATTTATTGCAAGAGACTGACTCCGACAATCAGTATTCTGCGCAGCATAAGTTTTTATTGGGCTCAGCTGAAGTAAGAGCGGATGGCTCTTGGACCATGAAAATGACGGATACGGAAGACAATCCGCTATTATCAAAGGTTAAATCTGTAGATGCGAACGGCACTGAAATTTCTGCACAGTACTTTATCCATGTTGACGCTCAAATTGTCGATAAAGCAGGGAATCAGAGCTCGCTGTCTAGTGCTTTGAAAATCACCATTGAAACCACTGATAAAAATGATCAAACCCGTGATCCGCTGATTTTAGATTTGGATGGTGATGGTATTCATACGGTGAGTATTAATCATGGAATTACTTTTGATCACGATGGGGATGGTGTTAAAGAAAACTCAGGTTGGGTGAGTTCCACAGATGGGTTGTTGGTGCGCGATATAAATAACGATGGTTTGATTACATCCGGTAGCGAGTTATTTGGCGATAATACCGCGCTTAGCTCCGGTAGCAGTGAAGCTGCTGATGGTTATGAAGCCTTAGCAGATCTTGATTCTAATCATGACAATGTGATCAATAGTTTAGATGATAAATTTTCAGAATTAAAAGTGTGGATCGATGCTGATCAAGATGGAATAACCGACAGTGGTGAGCTTAAAACCCTTGCTGAGTTAGGTATTACTGAACTATCACTGGACTATAAAGAAGTGACATTGGATGAGTTTGGCAATCAAATTATTAAGCAGAGCTCGTTCGTGCAAAATAGTGAAACTAAGACCTTGTCAGATGTTAATTTAGCTGCGGGACCAAGTGCTGGCGGCATATCCTTTGTCAATTTAGCGAGTAAAAAAGAACTAGTAGGTAGTGCTGATGTTGGAGATGGCAGTAGTCAAGCATCTAACTTATCCTTAAAAGTAGTAGTGCCTCCACTCACCTTAGCCGGGGAGTATTTTTTGATCACCATTGATGGGCCAGCTGGAGTGACCAGAGTAAACCATCGAGTGACCGCACAAGATGTTTCCACGGGGGAGCTAGTATTGCCTCTGCCTAATAATGCATTGCAAACTAACAATAGCTACGTCGATGGTGATTACAGTCTAAGTTTGGTGGTTTCAACAGTGGCGGGAGCGGTAACTCCGTACCCTGGAATAGCGACATTTACGCTGGATACTATTGCCCCCGATGCGCCTAGCAATGTGGAAATTATCAATGGTGCAGATGACTACCTAGACGCTGATGAATTATCAGCGAAGGTAACGGTTAAAGTGACTATTACTGCAAATGCAAAAGTAGGGGATGTGCTGGAAATTGATGTGTCCGGTGATGGCGTTGCTGATGCAACTTATTTCATCCAATCAGCGGATATCGGCAATAGCGTAGAATTGGACATAGAGGGTGCATTGTTTAATGTTAACGCCAGTACTAATCAAGTCTCTGCGGTAGCGACATTAACTGATCCAGCGAACAATTCAAGTTCTCAAGCAGTGGGGATGAGTGACGTAGTACTGAATATTGATCCCACCGCTAACGATGATACTTATACACTCAATCAAGCGATTGAACTGCAAGTTCTTAGTAATGACACTGATCAAGATAATGACCCACTGAGTGTATCAGCGATTAAAACAGAACCAGAACATGGCACTGTGGTAATCAATGCAAATGGCACTATTACCTATACTCCCGATACTGGTTATGTAGGTAATGATAAGTTTGAATATGAAATAAGTGATGGAAAAGGTGGAACAGATACCGCTAATGTCAATTTGGAGGTTTACCCTCAATTGTCAAAACCTAGCATAGATCTGGCTGCCTCTAGTGACTCAGGTAAATATGATACTGATAATCTTACCAATGATAATACGCCTAGATTAGAAGGTAAGGCAGATGCGAATGTCACCGTCACTGTCTATGCAGGTAACACTAAAATAGGAGAGACGACCAGCGATGATCAAGGTCATTGGTTTATCGAGTCAACCCTGTTGAATGATGGGACTTATGCACTCACTGCAATCAGTAGTATTGGCGGCTTTGAATCACCTGCTTCAAATCCATTATCGGTACAAATTGATACGGTAGTAGACGCGAGTATGAGTCTACCTAGTGCGCAGGAAGCAGGCGCTTGGTTTGGTCACGCACCTCAAGTCAAATTTGAACTAACTACTACTGAACACGTTCAATACAGCGTCAAAGATGTAGCCTTTAGCTGGGGGAGTCGTGTTTGGTATAATCCAGGACATAGTATTACGGCAAATGGTGAGTCTGCTTCAAGTACTACTATATCGGCTAGCCACACATCTCGATACTCGCATGGTTGGTTTACTTTTCAAGCGACTCTGACTGATTTAGCGGGCAATGTTAAAACGACTAATTTAACGCCGGTAGTGGTTGATCCCATCGCATCATTGGTAGATGGAGGATATATAGTCACCTATCTATCACCTTCAGTTGCGACTGATGGCTTATTTGATGTGCATGCTCAGCGCTATGATGCCAATGGAGACAAAGTAGGCGATAGCTTTGTGGTTAACTCTTACCTAAAAAATCAGCAAATCAATGCTGACGTGACAGGTTTGGAAGATGGCGGTTTTGTGGTTACTTGGCAGTCAGAGGGGCAGGATGGCGATGGATTTGGTATCTACGCACAGCGCTACGATGTGCATAACCTGAAGGTAGGAGACGAATTTCAAGTAAGTAGCTATGAAATAGCTGACCAAGTTAGACCAGAAATAACCTCCTTAGCGGACGGCGGTTACGTGATTAGTTGGATGAGTTATGGACAAGATGGCAGTGAAAACGGCATTTACATGCAAATATTCAACCACGCTGGAGAGAAGTTAGGTGTAGAGATTCTAGTTAATACTAGTGTTGCATCTGATCAGGCTCTGCCATCCATAACACATTTGGATAACGGTGATTTTGTGGTGTCTTGGCAGTCAAACCACGACGGCGAATATAATGTCTATGGCAGAATATTTAATTCCCAAGGTATAGAAGTAAAATCTGAATTCATCATTAGTAGCTCACAATCAGCTAGCCAAGTATTGTCCAATATATCCAATCTGTCAGAGGGAGGTTTTGTGACAAGTTGGTTAAGCCAAGATGCTAGTGATAATTTGAGTATTAAGGTGCAGTTATTCAACCAAAATGGAATCAGTGTTCTTCTCGATGATATCGTCATCAGCAAAAATCATGAAGTAGTTTGGAGCAAGCCTGAAGTAGCGGGCCTTAATGATGGTAGTTTTGTGGTTATTTGGGCAGCTGTCGATGGTACAGATACTAATATCTATCTATCAAAATATAATGCCCAAGGTGAGCTTTTGTTGAGTGAGCAAATAGTAAACACTGAAGTACAAGGAATTCAATCAGAGCCTCATGTGGTCGCTCTTGAAAATGGAGGGTATTTAATTACTTGGACAGACATACAGGTAGAAGGCGAGACTATGACGGTTATGGGGCAGCAATACGATGCTGATGATCAGCTGGTCAAAGCTCAGTTTGAAGTAGGCAAGGTGATTTCTTCAGAGCTTGCAACGAGTGATCGCGTAGATGATTCTACTAATCAAGACACAGTTGAATTATTTAACCTATTAGAGACAGAAACTATCTCTTATACAGCGCAACAAGCAGCAAAGTCTGAAGCCAATGATAATATTGGAACAAGTGCTACTGAAATAAGCGAATCGGATATATTAGATATCTCATTCTTACTGGAGAGTGGTGATGTACAGATGGATAGTCTTGATCACTACCTGCATTTCGAACAGGCGGGGGATGATTTACTGGTCTACATAGATGAAAACGGTAGCTTTACTGCTGAAAGTTTTGATCAGGAAGCGGCAAGCCAGATAATCACTTTGGCTGATACCCATATTATGAGCACTGATTATGAAGATATTATGAAGGAGCTAATCGGCAGTAACAAGATAGTCGTAGATATATAACCGACTGGGAACCTCTGACCAAGTGATGGCACGCCCTTTGGCGTACAGGCAGGAAAAGATACTGGGCTCGGTCAAAAATTCCATAAAAAGTCTATAGACCAATTCAATAGATTGGATTGGTCTATAGTTGAATCAGATGCCTAATGCCAGCGTTGCAATAATAATTTCTTGATTTTAATCAGGGGGGCTTAAATAGCCCCTATTTCACGATTTTCGTGAAACTATGTTATGGAATAAATTTTTAAGAAAGCACCTGGGTATGAACTCAATTCTTGAAACCAAAAATATAGTTATCTAACGCCACCAGACAAAAATAAATTCAAAACTCAGATCTCTACTATTTAAATAGCTTTAGGGTAAATAACCTCAAAGCAGTCAATTACCCCGCATATCAACATTACCTGCACAGTTTGTGGCTCATCGCACACAGCAAACATATCTAGTTGTTTTTCTTAATATTAACATTTGATTCGAAATATCGGCAAAACCTAGCAAACGAAAATTGCTTATATTTATTTTGAATTCACATGGTGTTAACATTCCGTTAATTAAACGGATGTATTTAAAAAATTTCCCAACGTAATTTTGATATATCGTCCCCATCTGCATAAGTACTTAAATGTTATTGCAAAACCCGGAGCTATAAATGATTTCAATTCAAAATAATGATCAGTTTGTTAACAGAGCAGAAATAGGTGATGTTGCTAATGAAAATTCGAATTTACAGCTATTTATCACCATACCCGATTTAACGCTCAATGGTGATTATATGATTATCAGTGTCGCTGGGCCTGATAACAGTACTAAGTACTTTTTTCATATATTACAGAGTACCGATATCGTTCGCGGTTATATTGAAATTCCCCTGCCTACCTCAACCATTAAAAATGCTGCTGGCGAATTTATTGATGGTGAATACGACCTTAGTTTAAGAGTTGCTAATGTATCAGGGGCTTCAACAAATTATCCCGGTAACGCCTCATTCGTATTAGATACTATCGCACCAACTACTGCTGCTAGTGTAGATATTCTTGATGGTGGAGATGGATTTTTAAACCAAGAGGAACTCGCAGGGCTGGTAAAAATAGCGATTGGAATACCGGATGATGCAAAGGTTGGTTACATTGTAGAGGTGGATGTTAATGGTGACGGTTTACCAGATGCTATTCATGTAGTCAGCCCTAATGACATCGGAAAAACCATAGAGGTTGAAATAGAAGGCGATCAATTTTCAATAAACAATAACAGTGTCGTTGCAAATATAACCATTAAAGATCAGGCTGGCAATATAAGTGAAGTGGCTGCCGACACCAGTTTAATTGATAACGTAGCGCCTACCCAAAAAATTACCATATCAGCGATCAGTGATGATACTGGCTTTAATGCAAATGACTTTAGTACTAATGATACCAGCTTAACAGTACAAGGCGAGCTGAGTAAAATATTGTCAGCGACAGAGAGGGTTGAAGTATCTAATGATGGTGGTGTCACTTGGCATATTGCAGAAGTTGCTGGGTCGGTATGGCAGTTTGTAGATACAGATAATCATCCTGATAATTTCTCTTATACAGCGAGGGTGATCGATGCGGTAGGAAATATTGGTAATGTCGTAGAACAAAACATTCGGATTGATACTACAGCTCCAACACAACAAATTTCAATCACTAGTATTGCCACAGATTCCGGTGAAAATAATACCGATTACAAGACCAATGATACCACCCTTACTTTAAACGGTACTTTAGATCAATCGTTAAGCTTAGGCGATAAAGTTCAAGTATCAAATGATAACGGAGTCACTTGGAAATTAGCAACAGTCAATGGCACATCTTGGTCTTTTGAAGATGAGGTGATACATAGCACTGATTTTAAATATCAAGCGAGAGTGATAGACAATACCGGAAATGTTGGTAACGAAGCAGAGCAAAATATAATTATAGACATTACCGCCCCCGTACAAATAATTGATATAACAGCAATCACCACTGATTCAGGGATGATTGATAATGATTTTATTACCAATGATACCTCACTAACTGTATCGGGAACTTTGAATGAAAGTTTACAAGTTAATGAGATAATTGAAGTTTCAAATGATGGCGGTAATAATTGGAAAATAGCTACGGCAAATGGTTTAACTTGGGCTTTTAATGATCCAGAAATCCATAATTCAAGTTTTAATTACAATGTCAGAATTATTGACGACGTTGGCAATGTTGGAGATACCGATCTTCAAACTATCGTAATTGATAATGATGCTCCCAATCAGTTAGTCACTATTACAGCTATTTCAGATGATTCAGGAGTGGTAGGTGATTTTAAAACTAATGACACAACCTTAACTCTATCTGGTCATCTAAGTTCTGGATTAGAAGCTAATAGTCGTGTTCAAGTGTCGAATGACGGTGGTGTAACTTGGGAAACAGCTGCAGTTAATGGCTTGAATTGGAGCTTAGTTGATCCTGATGTACACACCAACAACTTTGTGTATTCAGTTCGTGTCATTGATGTTGCAGGAAATCCTGGAAATCTAACAACTCAAAGTATTGTCATCGATACMACAGCYCCAGAYGACRRYATCACYATCGMTATCACWGCMATYWCMGATGATACCGGCACTCCAAACGACTTCAAAACTAGCGATACCAGCTTAACCGTCTCSGGAACTTTAGGAGCWGAATTAGGCGCCAACGATAGAGTTGAAGTGAGCAGCGACGGTGGTCAAACTTGGCTAGAAGCCAGTGTTACAGGYATGACWTGGARCTTAGTTGATGCAACKRATCACTCTACARACTTYACCTAYCAAGCWCGRGTKATCGAYCATGTWGGAAAYGTMGGYRRGAGCGACTCGCAGAAYATTGTTATCGATACAACKGGCCCAGACGACAGCATCACCATCGATATCACAGCAATCACCGATGATACCGGCACTCCAAACGACTTCAAAACTAGCGATACCAGCTTAACCGTCTCCGGAACTTTAGGAGCCGAATTAGGCGCCAACGATAGAGTTGAAGTGAGCAGCGACGGTGGTCAAACATGGATCGAAGCCAGTGTTACAGGCATGACTTGGAGCTTAGTTGATGCAACGAATCACCCTACAGA
>ASZJ01000017.1 GCA_000416275.1 Osedax symbiont Rs1 | reverse complement strand
ATACCAGCTTAACCGTCTCCGGAACTTTAGGAGCCGAATTAGGCGCCAACGATAGAGTTGAAGTGAGCAGTGACGGTGGTCAAACTTGGCTAGAAGCYAGTGTTACAGGCATGACATGGAGCTTAATTGATACTACTGTTCACAGCACAGATTTCACTTACCAAGCACGGATTATTGACGATGTAGATAATGTTGGCGAGAGTGATTCTCAAGATGTCGTCATAGTAACAGAGGGTCCAGACGACAGCATCACGATCGATATAACTGCAATCTCTGATGATACTGGGGAGGGAAATGACTTCAAAACTAGCGATACCAGCTTAACCGTTTCCGGTACTTTAGGTGCTGAATTAGGTGTCAATGATAGAGTTGAGGTGAGCAGCGATGGTGGTCAAACTTGGGTAGAAGCCAGTGTTAGTGGTACTACATGGAATTTGGTAGATACGGTTGATCACCCGACGGATTTTACCTATCAAGCGAGGGTTATTGATAACGCTGACAATGTGGGTAACAGTGATTCGCAAGCTATTATTATCGATACGACAAATCCAGATACAGTCAGCGTTGATTTAGCAGCGCGATCTGACTCTACACTAGTTGGCTTAGAAGCCTTAGACCATATTTTGAAATACGATGATTTTACTATTTTCAAACAGCTAGAATTTGATGGTAACACCGACACTGTAGAAGTTGGCAGTATCGTTTATTACTACGCATACGCGACTAATGCTAGAAAAAACGCAGCGGGAATTTTGAATGATGAGGGAACCCATCATAATTTATTACAAGATTCAGATAATCAATACACCGCACAGAATAAATTCTTGCTAGGTACAGCAGAAGTGAACTCAGATGGTTCTTGGACCATGAAAATGACAGATACACAAGGCGAGCCTTTGCTTTCAAAAGCTAAGTCTTTGGATGCAGATGGCAATGAAATTGCCGCACAGTATTATATTCACGTCGACGCTCAGATTGTCGATGTGGCCGGAAATCAGAGTTCTTTTTCAAGTGCCTTAAAGATCACCATTGAAACCACTGATAAAAACGATCAAACCCGTGACCCTCTGATCTTGGACCTTGATGGTGACGGTATCCATACGGTGAGTATCAATGATGGCGTCACCTTTGATCATGATGGCGATGGCGTTAAAGAAAACTCCGGTTGGGTGAGTGCTACCGATGGTTTGTTGGTGCGAGACATTAATAATGATGGTTTTATAACATCAGGTAAAGAATTATTTGGAGATCAAACAGCGATCAATTCGTCCAGTAGCCAAGCTGCTGATGGCTATGAAGCGCTGGCAGCTCTCGATTCTAATCATGATAACGTCATCAATAGTTTGGACGATAAATTTTCAGAATTAAAAGTATGGATTGATGCCGATCAAGATGGAATAACTGATAGCGGCGAGCTTAAGAGTCTTGCTGATTTAGGTATCACTGAACTATCACTTGATTATCAAAAAGTATCAGTGGATGAATTTGGTAATGAAGTGATTAAGCAAAGCTCATTCGTGCAAAACAATGAAACTAAGACTCTGTCGGATGTCAATTTAGCCGCTGGGCCAAGTACCGGAGGTGTCTCGTTCGTCACTTTAGTTAGCAAAAAAGAGTTGCTAGGCAATGCTGATGTGGGCGATGGCAGTGGTTCAGCATCAAATTTATCCATCGAAGTAAACGTTCCGAAATTAACCTTAGTGGGAGAATATTTTTTAATCACCATCGATGGGCCTGCTGGAGTGAGCAGAATAAACCATTTAGTGACTGCGCAAGACATTACAGTGGGTCAAGTGGTGCTGCCATTACCTAATAGTGCATTACAAACTAACAGTAGTTATGTCGATGGCGATTACTCATTAAGCTTTATCGTTGCAACCATTGCCGGTGCAGTCACAACTTATCCAGGTAAAACAATATTCACACTAGATACAATAGCGCCAGATGCGCCTTTAAGTGTAGAAATACTCAATGGAACTGATGACTTACTGGACCGAGATGAGTTAGCTGGGCAGGTAAGTATTCAAATAGCACTGCCAAATACCGTCCAAGCAGGCATGCTAGTAAATATTGATTTAAATAAGGACGGATCAATAGACAGTACCTATACCGTGACGGCGAGCGATATAGGGAAAAACATCGTCATTGAAGTGGCGGGAGCTACATTTGCAGTACTCAATGATCAAGTTAGTGTGCAAGTTAACATAGTTGATCAGGCAGGAAACATTGGCGATCAAGTCGCAGCATCAAGCGCAGTGCATCTAAACACAGCGCCCGATGCGCAGGATGACTCAGTAAGTACTGATGAAAATACAGCGATAAACATTAACGTACTCAATAATGATACCGATAAAGATGGGGATAGCTTAGCACTAGATAGCATAGTACAAGGCGCAGCGCATGGGCAGGTGTCAATTAATAGCGACGGCACCATCACTTACACACCTACCAACGACTATTCTGGAACTGATAGTTTTGTCTATAAAGTTCAAGATGGAAAAGGGGGTTACAATACAGCGACAGTACAGGTCAATGTAAAGGAAACAGACATCGCTAAAACTGCTTCCATAATGGGAGTAGGTAGTATATCTGAAGGAAATAGCGGTTACTATAAAGTGGGGCTGAGTAGCGCAGCCGCCGCGGATACATGGTTTACCGTGCAAGTTTCAGATGGCAGCGCTAACCGAGTAGATGCAAATGGCTGGAGCCAGGCCTCGCAAGATATCATGTGGGGAGGTTACTACTCAGTAGGTTATAGCGCCAACCACATACTCTACTATGTACATAACAAAGTGCCTAATGGCACAGCGCTCTCTTCTGGAGACCGAGCGATGATTGGGCCAAAGTTTGCTACTTGGGATTATACGGTGGAAAAAAATGGTGCTGTGCAACATGGTGGCAGTGTTCGAGTGCTAATTAGGGAAGGACAAACACAATCTGAGATATTTGAGATTCAAACTTGGAATGAAAAAATCACTACCGATAATTTCATACATTCCCGTTCGGCAGGTATAGAAAACAACGAAAACTTTACCATGCGGGTGACAAATGTCAGTGGCACTGATGCTGACAATATAAGTAGTGGAGCAAATAAGAATGTCTATATCCAAGACAGGTCATATATCAATAGAGTATCGCCCTTAATCCTTGATTTAGATAATGATGGGGTCGAAACAATTTCTATGGATCAAGGGGTTAAATTTGATATTGATGCAGACGGTGATCTGGATGCAACCGGCTGGGTAAATAAAGATGATGCGCTGTTGGTTAGAGATCTGAATGGTGACGGCCTTATTAATGATGGCAGTGAACTGTTTGGAGAAAACACGGTATTAAGTAACGGTGAAAAGGCCAGCAATGGATTTATGGCGCTCGCCGATCTAGATTCAAATAATGATGGGGTCTTTGATAAAAATGATGCGCTCTATAATGAGCTTCAAATTTGGCAAGACCGTAACAGTGATGGTATTAGTCAAAAAGAAGAGTTGAGTGGTTTATTAGATGCAGGGATAGAGTCAATTTCTTTAAATACCGAAGTAGTCTCGGAGTTTTCTGCAGATAATTGGACCGGACTGCGTTCCTCATGGGTAGATACTAGCGGTGTCACCCGCGATATTGATGACGTATGGTTCTCTACTGAAGACCATAATCGAATATTAGATCTCTCTGATTTATTAGAAAGTGAAGAAATACAAATGGACGAATTAGAGCAGTATTTGCATTTTGAGCAAAGCGGTAATGATTTAATGGTCTACATTGATGAAAAGGGCGGTTTTAGTGAAGAAATGTTCAATAAAAACAGCGCGACAGAAGTGGTTAAATTGCACAATACCAAATTTTTAAGCACAGAATATGAAGACATTATGAAAGAGCTCATTGGTAATCATCAGATAGTGATTGATAGCTAAATCACTATCTAGTGGCCATTGTAATAATTCATTACAATGGCTGCTGCGTATTACCTGAATCACTGGCTTCACTGCACTACATAGCGTAAGATTTTGATTATACAACGGTTAGAAAAACATTCACTGAAATTAAGAGTATCACTGAAATTAAGAGTATCGATAATAGTCTTCAATTTTGGAAGACAATATTCCAATAGCATTTAGCACTGAGCAGTGCACAAAAAAAATCCTGATTACCCACCACTTTCAGCTATGGTTAGCCCTAGCCCCTCCATCCCTAGTATTGGTAATAGGTTTAGCAGAAAACGCTTTCGTAAAATAATTAGCCTGCATACCGGCTACATCTTATAAGTCATCGTAACCTAGTGATTGTAATGCTAAAAACACAGCCTCTCATAAAATCAGCGGAGTCTCATGGGTCATCAGAAAAACATTAGAAACCGCCTCCTTAACTGAGTGCTGAGAAACTCTTTTCTAGTTGTAGTCTCTCGAATATACTTAGTTTTAATGGTAGTCGTAAGCTGAAAAAGTGTCTGATTTTTTGTATGTAAAGTGTACTATTGTTTAAGTCTTATCTTATGTTTAGACTTGCCAGATCAGGCTGATAACATTTATACTCGGTTGAATGGTGAATAAATTTATACTTATACCTGAATCTGTGACTTCAAAGTGAATACAGAGTGTGAAATATTGGTTCTACAGTGGAATTGAATCTTAGCTGCAGCCGTAGGTTCAGCGAGTCTTTTTCTAACCACTGTAGAATCAAGAGCTTGTGCTATGTGGCGCAGTGAAGTCACTGATTCAGGTTATATATTAATTCAACCCGAATCCGTGGTTTCAAAGTGAATGCAGAGTGTAAGGTAATAGTTTTACAACGGAGTTCAAAAATTTTAGCTGCTTCCTTAGGTTCAGTGAGTGTTTTTTCAAACTGTTGTAGACTTAACAGCTTGTGCGAAGCTCCGTTCGGAGTTCACAGATTCAGGTTCAACTTAAAAGCATCCTTTACACATGAGTATTGACTGTAATGATTTATCTACCGCTTTATGGGTATATGATATTGATAACTACTGCATTTACTGGGCAAATAAAGCGGCGCTAGTACTTTGGGAAGCAGCATCTTTAAATGAATTAATTTCTCGAAATTTTAAATTTGAAACTTCTGATGCGGTGCAAAAAACTTTACTAGGTTATCGCAGTGCGTTCGAAAGCGGAAAATCGGTTTCAATGTTTTGGCGCTTTACTCCCAAGGACATCCCCAAAGAAACTTTTTGTCAAATGTCTGGCTACCAATTTGCAGATGGGCGTATCGGTTTACAATGTGAAGCTATTCCTGCGCAATTGATCAATGAGCAGGCTAGTCAAAGCTCTATCATTATGTTGTCCACCTATGATATTAATGGGAATTTCATTAGTGCTAATCCAGCATTTATTGATCAGATGGGGCAGCAAATAAGCCAGCTATCACAATTATTCACTGATAGTGATCACAGCCGAGATGTTTTTAAATCAATAAGGCAGAAAAAAAATCATACCAGCGATTACCTACTTAACACCGTCAGTGGTGATCAATGGTTTCACTTGCAGCTATCTATTTCAGCTGAAGAAATAGATAATAGTGAAATATTAGTCCAGCAGTTTAATATAAATCAGCGCAAGCTAGAGCAGATCAATCTTACCAAGCAGGCAAATAGTGACCCGCTGACTGGATTACTTAATCGTAGAGGTCTTAAGGAGAAGCTGGCAAAAAATATAGAGACAAATACAGAGTTTTATATATATTATATTGATATCGATAGTTTTAAAATGATCAACGATTCTATGGGTCACGCAGTGGGTGACTCGATATTAAAAACTTTAGCGCAACGTCTCGACAGTACTTTTAAGCAGGCAATTGTCAGCAGAGTTGGTGGCGATGAATTCATATTAGTTGTTAATAAAGGCGAGTATGGCAGTCAGGGTGACATAGCTAACAGCTTGCTAGAGCTAACTAATCTGCCTTACACGGTTTTAAATGACACTCCTGTTTTAGTCTCGGCAAGCGTCGGTAGCGCCAATTATCCGCGAGATGGCACTGATTTGGAGAAACTTTTACTCCGTGCTGATGCCGCTATGTATGTGGCAAAATCACAGGGAAAAAAGCGTGGAATTAGCTACAGTAAAGGCATGGAAGATAGTCTGCAAAGACGCAGTCTAGTCGCTAGATATTTATATTTAGCGATTGAAAATTCCGAATTTGAATTGCATTACCAGCCAATTATTGACACATCAAATAATAGTATATACGGGTTTGAAGCACTACTTCGCTGGCATAATCCAAGCTTAGGTTTAGTCCCTACAGAAGAGGCTATTACCATCGCAGAACAGATTGGTATTATAGTAGATGTTGAAAATTGGGTAATAAATCAAGCTATTGCTGATTTGACTAAATTACGACAAGCGACTGACAGTCAGGCCTTGCTTTCACTCAATATTTCAGCGATACGCTTTATTGACCCGCAACTGCCTACTTATCTATTGCAGGTATTAGCGGAGCATGGTTTAAGTGCTTCTGATTTAGAGATAGAATTAACCGAAAGCACTCTTTTAAAAGATATCAATAATGAGCACAATAGCGCAAAAGCAATAACTGATCAGGGAATTCTACTGTCTATAGATGACTTCGGTACAGGGTATTCTTCGCTGGCCTATCTCCATCAAATACCAGCCTCAATCGTTAAAATTGACCGTTCGTTTACCGCTCGAATTACCGAAAGTAGTGCCACTATCAGTAGTATCCATCACTTGCTTAAATCGTTGCAGTTAACCACTTTAGTTGAAGGGGTTGAGACAGAACAACAATCTAAGATGTTAAAACTAATAGGTATTAATTTACAGCAAGGTTATGGGCTGGGTCGTCCTAAACCATTGAGCTATTATTTAGATAAAAGTAAACCTTCAATCCAGGCTACAGTATAATGATAGAGAATACTGCTGAGACCCAGCGAGTCAACAGCGGGCAATATGTTTTCTTTGCTCGAATTTATTTATCGTAAAGGCCCGTTAGATTTATCTAAAATAGCCTGACTCTTGTATGCCGCTAACATAGCTCATATAAGCGCTGCATACACAGCTCATGAGCTAACTTTCATCTTGATTATATAAACTTTAACGTTTCAAACTCATAGAGGCACTCGTACCGTGCTCATCTAAAAAATCCTTAGTAATGCTTTCAACACCATATTGCATGCCTTATCTGGGCTATGTACAATAACGCGATTGCTATCATAAATATTACCTGAATCCGTGGCTTCATGTTTCAAAGTGAATGCAGAGTATCAGACATTGGTTGTACAGTAGAGTCACTGATTTAAGTATGATGCAGCGTTACTTCATATTGTTATTAGGAGCATTGTTAAATGAGTAATATCCAATTCGGAAAAATGCCAGATGCAAAGGGTTATTTTGGTCCCTACGGAGGTCAGCTACTACCTCCAGAATTAATAGAAATAATGAACGAAATTAACAGTGCTTATGATGAAATAAGACAAACCACCGCTTTTCAGGAAGAGCTTGATCTGTTATTCGCTACTTATGTTGGAAGGCCTAGTCCCATCTATCACGCGAAAAGACTCAGTAATAAAATTGGTGGCGCACAGATTTTTTTAAAACGTGAAGATTTAAACCACACCGGTGCTCACAAAATAAATCATTGTTTGGGAGAGGCGCTACTCGCCAAACACATGAACAAAACCAAAGTCATCGCTGAAACAGGTGCTGGCCAACACGGAGTAGCTCTGGCTACTGCCTGCGCATTAGTGGGTATTCCCTGTGAAATCCATATGGGTCAAGTGGATATAGAAAAAGAGCATCCAAATGTCACTAAAATGAAAATTCTCGGCTGTAAATTAGTGCCTGTCACCCGAGGTACCGCCACCTTAAAAGACGCTGTAGACAGTGCTTTTGAAGAGTATATGAAAGATCCAATTAATACATTATACGCCATAGGATCGGTAGTTGGACCTCATCCTTTTCCAAGAATGGTGCGTGATTTTCAAAGTATTATCGGTCGCGAAGCTAGGGCACAATTTTTACAGAGCCAAGGAAAATTGCCAGACTACATTACAGCCTGTGTCGGTGGAGGCTCTAACGCTATAGGCCTGTTTAGCGAATTTCTAAACGACCAAGAGGTCACAATAGTAGGGGTGGAGCCAGCCGGTAAAGGGCTCGATACTAATATGCACTCAGCTACTATGACAAAGGGCACCCCAGGGGCGATCCATGGTTTTAAATGTTACTTATTGCAGGATGACGCGGGAGAGCCCTTGCCTGTGCATTCCATAGCATCAGGGTTGGACTATCCGGGGGTTGGCCCACAGCACTGCTATCTTAAAGACCTTGGGCGAGTTCAATACGAGACCGCTACAGACAGCGAATGTTTAGATGCATTTATGCAGCTTTCACGAGTAGAGGGCATTATTCCCGCACTGGAGAGCGCGCATGCCGTCGCTTGGGCAATGAAAAAAGCTGCCACCCTTTCCACGACACAGACCATATTAATCAATTTGTCCGGTCGAGGAGACAAAGATGCCGACTATGTTGCCGACCTATTGAAATTGTAGTTTTAATTAGGGGGGCCTCTGAGTCATTCATACACGCCCGTAGCGTGAACTTGCTCAGAGTATCCTTAGGCTGTGCTTGCTTTGAGTATTGTGTATATAAAACTTAAGTTAGCCTTTTGGAGTGTTATCAATCGCTCTCATTTCAGTGGACCCTTTAGTTCTTTACATAGTATTTTCATAGTCGTAGACACTTGAATTTTCATCAGAAAAATTTTAAGTATCAATACAATATTCAAAAGCAGCAGAATAGTTAGATTTTTAATATAATCAGACCTCTGCATAACGTTGCGAGCGAAGGTAAGACAAAGAAAACACCGGCGAGMTAGCGRAGTCAGTGTGCCCCTCTCTTTGGGTACAGTGTGCCCTTCTTTTATGGGTATTACAGGTSTAAATGAGCATGTTGAGCCGGTTTTTAACGCGGATTACCGAGTGCAGTGCTTTTTTGACAGCCTCTTTAGCAAGTTAAAAAGTTAGCTCGGTGTCTGATCAAAAAAATGGATAAAAATATTTAGTGCCGCTATCGAGACCGATTTGAATATATTATTCACAGCGGTTGTTATATCGATGCCAAGTATCGATAGCG
This sequence comes from Osedax symbiont Rs1, assembly GCA_000416275.1. Taxonomy (GTDB): domain Bacteria; phylum Pseudomonadota; class Gammaproteobacteria; order Pseudomonadales; family Balneatricaceae; genus Rs1. The sequence continues at coordinate 1,537 of ASZJ01000017.1, read as the reverse complement.
GCTAAGCACTTATAATACGCATTCAGCAAAAATAAAGGTAAGGTAAATAGCAATGATGAGTACCAAAATATACAAATCTGTCCATAGCTTGGCTGAAAAGCTAATGAAGGCAGCTAATAAAGGTGATAGTAAAGAGTTCGATTTACTATTTCTTGAGCTAAAAACTATCTGCCTGGACAATGAGAACACTGATAAAGATCATCCAGTACAATGGGAAACCCTTGCCGATTTTACCGATGAGTTAGAAGATGCCGTGGTGGCTTATGCGAAAGCCCTCGAGAAATCGGTGGCTATCAATGCAAAGGATTATATATCATCCATAGGATTTTCGATGGCTGGATTACAAATTGAATTGGGTCAGACAGACGCCGCTATCGAAAACCTTAAAAATGCTAAAGTCAGCGCCAATAAAATTGAGGATAAAGTGCTTAAAGTAGAAATAGATGAGTTGCTACAGACTTTATTAGAAGGTTAGGCTGGCGTTTTTATAGAGATAATGGCGAAGTCAGCACTTCGCTATAGCCTGAATCCGTGACTTTAAAGTGCACACAGTGTGTGACATATTGGTTTTACGACAAATTGAAAGTATTAAACTGACCTTAGATAAGCTCTGAAGAAGTCTGCCTATGCTCCACGGGCCGTGTGTAACTTGTTCAGAGATTTCTTCGATTCAATCATGTTTCTCAGGTAGTCGCAGGATTTATAGTTTATATTAAGTATTGTATGCAACTAGCTGAATATAATAGAAATTAGTTGTAATTGTTCTCTGTGCGCTATGTTTTATTTTTTATCAAAGAGGTGCTGATGGAGTGGCTACAAGGCGGGCGCAAAGGAAAAATATTTCGCATTAAAGATAAAGTGTATCGCCCCCGCGGACCTTGGTCTGATGCCATCCATAAGCTGTTAGATCATTTGGCAGAAGAAGGGTTTAACGGCGTTCCAAATGCCTTTGGTTTTGATGATAATGGCAATGAAATTTTGTCTTATATTTTAGGTGATGTTTATAATTATCCACTCGTTGATCGTATCGCTACCGATCAGGCTTTAATCTCTGCGGCGCAGCTTTTGCGTCAATATCATGATCTAACAGTTTCTTTTGTCGCTAAATCATCATTCAAAAAATTGCAGTGGATGCTTCCCGGTAGAAAACCCTATGAGGTTGTTTGTCATGGAGATTTTGCTCCTTACAATGTAGTCTTAAAAGGTCGACAAACGGTTGCTATGTTTGATTTTGATACCGCCCATCCCGCACCTAGAATTTGGGATATTGGCTATGCCATATACTGCTGGGTCCCATTTAAAACCAAATCAGATGACGCACTCGGTGATTTACATTCTCAATCGGCACGTGCAAAATTGTTTTGTAATGCGTACGGCCTATTAAACTCCGAGCGTAAGAGGTTAGTCAGTACCATTATAAATAGGATCCTGATTACCCATGAAACTCAGCCGACTTTATAAAAAACTATTTTTTAAACATTGTAATCAATTGGTTACGATGAATWTAAGATGTAGCAGTATGCAGGGTAATTATCTT